>JBEBIR010000181.1:0-6993 GCA_040080315.1 Gemmatimonas sp. | reverse complement strand
GTGTGGCACCACCATGTCCCAGAAGTTCTTCGCCGCCGTGTGGTAATCGCGCTCGTCGTTCTGCTCGAACACGCGCAGATACCCGATGAACTGCGGGATGTGTTGATTGGCGTGGCGCCCGTCGAGAATGTCGTTGCCGGCCACCGTCGGGTCTTTGACGTTGCGATTGTCGAAGTACCGGGCAACGGTGAGATACTCGGGTTTGTCGCGCCGCAGCGCATGCAGGCTGGCGAAGGCATCATTGGCGCCGCCGTATTCGCCGGCGATGTACATGTTCCACATCCGGTCGAACTGCTCCGGACGGAGCTTCGACAGGCGACTGTGCGTCCAATCGCCGATCTTCGACGCCACCTCCAGCGCCTGCGCGTTCCCGGTGAGCGTGTGGGCATCAAGCAGTCCGGCGATGATCTTGTGCAGTGTGTAGTACGGTGCCCAAATGCCCTGGTTGCCGCCGTACGTGGCGAACTCTTCAAGGCGCATGAACTGCGTTTCCGGATAGGCGGAGACAAACCCGGGATGACGACGCCCGTCGGTTGGCGCGACCACCGTGCCGTGGCGTTCCTTGCCCGACGAATCGACCACGCGCGCACCGTCAGCTTCGTCGAAACGATACCACAGGACATTGCCAACGCCCGCGCTGCCCGCGGTTGACGTCAACGCCTGCACTTCCGCTCGCGTCAACGCGCGATCGGTGATCTGAAACTCGTCGAGGTGCGCGTTGAGATATGAAACGTTGCGCTGCGGAAACTGACAGCGGCCAAGCCAGTTGCCCGTCGTCTCGCCGAGATCGGCCGGCGAGAGGGTCATGTTGGGGTTGGTCGCGACCGGCACACCGTCAATGAAAAACGTTGCCGTTGTTCCGGCGCGCGTGATCGCCACGTGCGTCCAGCGATCAAGCGCCAGCGGCTGTGTGGCATCGAGGCGTTGTTCGCCAGTGACGCCGCTGGTGGTGATCGCGAAGCGCGGCACCGGCGCGTCATTGCCTGCGCGAACCGTGAGGTACATGCGGGTCAGCGCGGGCTCGGCAAACTGCGGGTTGGGCGATCCAAAGTCGAAAATCGCCGTGCCGTTGTTGAGCGTCGCCAGGTCGGTGTTGGCGCGGGAATCTGAGAGGCGCGTGCGGTCGTACTGCGCCGGATTGATCCACAGCGAGATCGTGAAATCGCGGAGTCCATTCACCACGCCTGCGGGGAGCGCAACATGCTCAGCCAAGCCAATGGGAGAGCCCGTGAGTTGCAGCGCACCGCCGAACTTGCCGACCGCGCGGGCCGTGGGACGACCCGCGGCAGCCGCGAGCGCCTCCTGACACTCCGCGAGGCCGCGCACGATGTAGTCCAGCTTCTGCTTGAAGATCGCGTCGCCGGTCCCCGCGTACGCCTGCGCGAGCATGCTCATGAAGTGGCCCGCATAGTGGCCGCGCAGATAGCCCGTCCCGTTCTCCCAACTGCCGACGGGCTGTGCACCTTTTGTGTCGAGTCCCGCGTTGGCGCGGAAGATCGAGAGCACGCGATCCGGTCCGGCAAACACGTCGGCCGTGCCACCGTACCCGCGCGCATAGGCGAGCATGCGGTCGCGCTTCTGGGTGAAGATGCTGTCGCCGAGCTTCACCTGAGTGAGCGCGAACGGGCGCACGGTCCATTCGGCCCGAGCGGCGCGCTCGGCGTCAACGAGTCCCGACGATCCGGCCAGCGCCTCCAACTGTGGCAGAAGCAGCATGCCCGCCGCGGTGGTGCCGACGGTCTTCAGGAAGTCGCGTCGATCAGTCTGGGAATGGTTGCCTGCTTCGTGGGACATAGCGCTCTCTCGTGAGGTCATCGACTCGATCCAGAACGTACCTCTTGCGCGTGGCCGTCGCCACGAGTCGATGGGTCCCCACGAGAGCTTTTATCCGGCGCTTATCATGCCTTATGGCAACCGCTGCGCCTTGAAGAATGGCCACAGCACATTGGCCATGACCACGGGATGGTTGGACCCGTTGGGATAGCTATGGGTGTTGTCCTCCAGCAACGTGAACGAAAGACTGTTCGAGGCACCGACGGTGCTTGTGCGAAAGGTCCAGCGGCTCGCGCGCTTGCCGTTGATGGTCGGCTCGTCATAGATGTACGCTGACGTCAGCCGAAGTTGTGTCAGCATGGGCTGGATGAAGACGAACGGAATGAGCGGGTACTGCGCCAGCGTCGATTCGCCGAGGGGAATCGCCGTGATGGCGAGCGGTGTGAGCACCCGATCATCGCGCGTGCCGAGTGTGAGCACGGCGGAGATGGCGCGGGACGCGATCGTGGGGACCGAGATGCCGCCCGCATGCCCCGCCGTCGCGGCGAAGACCACGCTGCGATCGACGGCGAGTCGGTTGGCCATCTGCGAGCCGTTGGAGAATCCCGAGACGTAGATCGCCTTCGGGTCCACTACGTAGTTCTGCTTCAGGTACGACACCATCGCGTCAAAGAACGCCAGGTCGTCTGCCAACGGGTGATTGACCAGCGCGCGGTTCGATGCGATAAGGGCAGCGACTTCGGCCGCCGTACACAGCGGCATTCGTGCGGGATCACCGAGTTCTCCATGCGCCCACTTGGTTGTGACGTGCTGCTCGCCGGCGTCGGTGAAATCGCCATCGTTGTTCTCGTCCTCGTGCAAACAGTGCGTCAGCGCTGATGGAAAGACGGCGATGAATCCTTCCGCGTCGGCCTTCTCGCGCCAGCCGGACGTGTTGAAGAACTGCGGACCGTCGCCGCTGGTGCCATGGTTCATGAAGACGATGGGGACCGCCACCTTGGCACCAACGGTCGCTCCCACATGGACGACGAACTCGCGGGTCAGCCCCTGCACCGTCACCGTACGATTCGTGGTGCCAGGCGTGTTGCTGACCCCCGTCTGCGGCGGCGTGGTCGTGTCGACGGGATCGGTTGTACTGCCGCCGCACGCCGCGAGGGTCGACAGGGCCAGGGCCAGGATGGTGCTTCGTTGCATAGGATCTCCCTCGGGTACGATGGATGCCTCGTGCTCTCCTCATCCATCGCGCCAAAGAGCCCGGAATCCGGACATTCGGTGGCGCCCCCGTGCATCCGGCGCGCTGGCGTGCAAATTGTTGGACGACCAAATCGGAGGACCCATGCAGACCCTTCGCGACAACCTGAGTGCCGTGTACGCCGGCTCGCCAATGCTGGTACGTGCCGCGCTCATCAATCTCGTGTTTCTGGCATTCGTGCTCGGCGGACTGGTCGTCGACGATCGGATCGTTACGGGCGCGCCGGTATGGCTCAAGCCCGTCAAGTTCGCCTCGTCGGTGACTATCTCCACGCTGTCGATCGCGTGGATGGTGCACGCGTTGCCACCGACTGCGGGTGTGCGACGCGCGTCAACGATGATCGCGGTGCTGCTGACGCTTGAGGTGATGCTGATCATTTTGCAGGCTGCGCGAGGCACCACCAGTCACTTCAACGCCGACACCGCATTCGACAGCGCGGTGTTCTCGGTGATGGGCCTTGGGATCTTGATCGTCTGGATCTGCTCGATGTTCATTCTGTGGCGACACTGCCGGACGCCCGTCGCCGATCGAACGTTGGCGATGGCGTTCCGGATCGGGCTCGCGCTCAACATCATTGGCGCCGGTGTCGGCTGGCGCATGACGCAGCCGTTTCCCGGGCAAATCGAAGCAATCGAGCAGGGTGTCAGGCCGCGTATCGTTGGCGCGCACACGGTGGGGGCGCCCGACGGCGGCGCGGGCATGCCGATCACGAAATGGAGTCTCACCAACGGCGATCTGCGTGTGCCGCACTTCGTGGGCATGCACGCATTGCAGTTGCTGCCGCTGCTGGTTGTGGCACTTCGCACACGACGTCGAGCGCGACAGGATCGCGTCGAACGCGTTACCCTCTACGCGGCGTCGGCCGCGAGCGCTCTCCTGTTCGTTGGCGTGCTCGTGCAGGCGCTGCGCGGCCTGCCACTGTTCTCACTACTCGGGAGTTGACCATGTCGGATGCGCAGCTCTTCCAGATTGCCAGCACCACGGCGCTCGTCAGTTGGGTCGCGCTCATCGTGCAGCCGCGGCGTGTTGCATGGTGGTTGCGATATGCGGTGCCTGTGGCATTGGCCGTCCTCTACATCTGGGCCATTGCGACGTCTCTGCCAACGGCCGAGGGAGGGTTTGGGTCACTCGCGGAAGTGAAGCTGCTGTTCACCAACGATCGCGCCGTGTTGGCGGGGTGGATTCACTATCTCGCGTTCGACCTGTTCATCGGCTGCTGGGAGGTGCTCGATGCGCAGCAGCGACGTGTGCACCATCTGCTGGTGGTGCCGTGTCTGCTGCTGACGTTTATGCTGGGACCTGCGGGTTTGCTGCTGTATCTCGTTATCCGTCAGGTGGCGTCGCGACCGGCGGCAGCAGCATCGGAGACGTAAGTCGCGGATTCAGTTCTTACGCTCATGTAGCCGCTTCACTTCCTCATCGATCGCGGGCGACACGAACATGTCGTCGGCGATCTTTGCGATAGTCTCCGCATCGCGCCAGGCGCGTTCGAGCTCCGCGAGTTCGCCGTCCATGGCGCGACGCTCGGATTCCTCGTGCAGGGCCATCTCCAGCGCGAGCCGATAGTTCGCCGGCAGCGAATGCAGCGCTCCGGGAATCTTCTTCACTGCGCTTTGCCCGCTCCACTTCCCGGCTCGCTTCCACCGTGGTTGCTCGGGCCTCGCCCCATGACGCTGCTGCACGTTTGACAGCGCGCGCAGCGGGTCGCCCGCTTCTTCCAGCAGCGTCACCGCGTCACGCACATCAGCGCGCGTACCACCAAACCGATTGACGGTTGGCATGAGGCGCGCCGCCGCGCGTCTGGCGTGTTCGCCGGTAAGGATATGCGTGCCCGTAACGGACTCGAGTCGCAATTGCAGGATGCCCGGCGTGTCGCCGATCTCGAGGGCGCTCATGCGGGCGTGTCTTCGCTGCACCTCAACAAGACGACCGTCGGCCAATGCGATCCGCCCGATCGATGTGCCAGGTCGACCATTGATGAGCGAGTCCCACATGCCGCCGTTCGCGTAGATGCCGGCCATACTGGCGAAGCTCGCACCGACAAACAGGATGCCGCCCATAAGCGTTGCGGCACTCCCCACGACGGCTCCGGTCACCATCATCTGTCGCCTGCGTCGCCTGCCGAATTGATCTCCGTAGCGCCAAGCGGCCATCTCCGGTCGCTGGGGCACGCCAATGCGTATCAAGTCCATGCCTTCCCGCAGTCGGGCCAGCCCGATGTTGTCGGTGCTCACGCGCAGACGACTGTCACGAAACCGACGCTCTGCGGCTTCGACCGCCTCCCAGCGCTCTTCAAGCGGGGAGAGGTTCCAGCGGTCGCACTTGCGGCACACAACCCAGAGCCGACCCCGATCGGCGTCGAACGCCAGACGCGTTCCGACCGGGAAGACTTCGAAGACCTCGTTCCGACCCAGATCGGCCGTGCAGTGAATGCAGTTCGTGAACATGGGATTGTCGAGGCGGCGCCCCGGACGGGTGCCAGCGGTCCTTGTACCCTGTAACTTAGGGGATGACCCAGCCTGTGTATCTGGACCATGCCGCCACGACGCCGGTCCGAGACGAAGTCATGGCCGCGATGCTGCCATTTTTCGGCCCGCGCTTCGGGAACCCCTCCAGAATCCACCGGTGGGGCCGCGAAGCACGTGTGGCCTTGGACGACGCCCGTGAGCGTCTGGCCAACTGCCTCGGTGCACATCCCGACGAAGTCTGCTTCACGTCGGGCGGCACGGAAGGCGACAATCTGGCCGTGCTCGGCGTGGCGAGAACCCTTCGGAGCGCCGGACGCGTGGTGGCGGTCACCACACCGATCGAGCACAAGGCCATCCTCGAGGCGGTGCATCAGGTGGCTCGCGAGGGCGGCGAGGAACGTCTTGTTCGCGTGACAGCGACGGGTCTGGTGGATCGCGAGGATTACACGCGATGTCTGGACTCCACGGTCGCTATCGTCAGCGTGATGTGGGTGAACAACGAGATCGGCGTGGTGCAGGATGTGCCGTCACTCGCCGCCGAGGCCAAGTCGGCGGGTGCTGTCTTCCACACCGATGCCGTGCAGGCATTCGGCAAGGTGGACATCGATGCAGCGTCGATGCCGTTTGACTTGCTGACAATTTCCGGACACAAGGTGGGTGCGCCAAAAGGTATCGGCGCACTGTTCATTCGGCGGAACACGCCACTCGCGCCAATGTTTCACGGCGGCTCGCAGGATCGCGGTCGCCGGCCCGGAACGGAGAACGTCGCATTCGCGGTTGGCCTCGCGGCGGCGGCGGAACTCGTATTGGCAGAGCACACGGCAGAGGGTGCCCGCCTGCGCACCATGCGTGACGCGCTCGAGGCGCAATTGCGCGAGCGCATTCCTGACATCGTGATTCACGGCGCTGGCGCCCCACGCGCACCGCACATCTCCAACATCTCGATTCCCGGCACCGATAGTGAGTCGATGCTGATGGCCCTCGATATGCGCGGCATTGCCTGCAGCGCGGGTTCAGCCTGTCAGAGCGGCGCCGTGTCCGCGTCGCACGTGCTGAGCGCCATGGGTGTGTCGCCTGCCATTGCCAACGCGGCGTTGCGTCTGTCACTTGGCCGTCTCAACGACGACGCGACGATTGATCGAGTGGCGACCGTGTTGGGTACGCTCGCGAGCAAGGCGCGCGTGCAGTTCCCCGTGTTCGACTGAGTGTCCCGATGATCAACGCTCCGGGTCCGGCCAAAGGCGAGCGCGTGCTCGTCGCCATGTCTGGTGGCGTGGACTCGTCCGTGGCGGCGGCGCTGCTGGTTGAGGCGGGTTGTGATGTCGTGGGCGTGACGATGAAACTCCACGCCGACGGCAGCGATGTGCCCGACCGCCCCTGCTGCTCGCTCGATTCGACCAGCGATGCGCGTCGCGTGTGCGAGACGTTGGGTATCCCGCACTACGTCACCAATCTCGTGGATCACTTCGGGCACGATGTGCTGCGCGACTTCGTGAACGA
>JBEBIR010000180.1:0-6995 GCA_040080315.1 Gemmatimonas sp. | reverse complement strand
ATCAATCGCACAACGCTGCTCGGCGAATCCGACTCGGCGAGCTTCGACAAACTCACCGAGCGCGCCCGACTCATTCGCACGGCGCGCATTGTCAATCGTGACAAGGACGAGCCGTTTCGACTGTTCGGTGACACCATCGACCTGTACAGCGTCGAGCGCAAGGTCGAACGGGTCGTCGCGCGACACAATGCGAATTCATCGAGCAACGATGTCGTGATGCAGGCCGAAATAATTGACCTGCGATTCTCCGACCAAAAGCTCGATCGCGCATTCGCGTTCGGCAAAGGACGCGCGAAGGCCACGACCTCGGCCCAACTGCTCGTCGCCGATTCCATCGCCGTGCGCATGCCCGACCAGCGCGTTCGTCAGGTCTTCGCGGTGGGGGGGGCAGTGGCCACCGGAACGCCGGATACGCTCAAGATCAAATCCGACGATCGGGATGTGCTCCGCGGCGACACCGTGAAGGCTTGGTTCGACTCCTCGGCGGCCCCGGGAGATACCAGTCAGAAGGCCGCCATCACCGAGATTCATGCGCTCGGGAACGCCAGCTCCCTCTTCCAGATTGCCTCCAAACTCGGCCCCACGTCGCCAGCGTCCATCAACTATGTGCGAGGGGCGACGATCCACGTGGTCTTCGATAGTGGGCTGGTCAGGTTCGTTACGGTTGATTCCGCCGCCTCGGGACTGTATCAAGAACCAGCCCCCGATAGTCTATCCGACAGCACGAAGGGAAAGCCGGTTACGCCGCCTCCACCCAAAGTGCCGCCCACCCCGGATGCACCGCGCCAAGAGACCACCGTCAACTACCCAGCGCTTTCGCGATTCTCCGATCCTCGCCGCCGTCAATGACTGATCATTCGCCCCACGATTCGCCGGACCTTGACCCGACCGCCGCCCTTCTGGAGCGACTGTCGGTCAGCGACCGCAATCTGACCTTGGCATTGGGCGCCCTGATCGAAGTGGCGAACAGCCGCGGCGCGGCCCCCCTTCACGCGTTAGCCTCGCGGTTCCGCGAGGCCATGTTGGACGTGCTGGTGCACGAAGGACGGGACCGCGAAACGGAAGCGGCGCGACTGACCATGGAGACGGTTCGCAGCCACCTGAGCGGGACGCTGTTGCCGCGATTGGCCGACGAGGACGCGGTGGTGCTGCCTGCTACCGGGTTGGCCGATCCGGAGGCCGTTGTGAGCGTCACGGCGGCCCACTGGGGCCGAATGGCGCACCATCGGTCGGAGGTCTCGCAGCTTATTCGAGACACGGGCGAGCACCCGCAGTTTCCCCGATCAGCGACTCCGCCTCCGGTGACCGCCATTCCCGCCAATCCGTCGGTCCTCTCCGCAGAGGGGTTGGTGAAGGTGTACCGCGGGCGACGGGTGGTGAATGATGTCGCGCTGCGGGTGGCGCAAGGCGAAATCGTGGGACTTCTGGGGCCCAATGGCGCGGGCAAGACCACCACGTTCTACATGCTGGTCGGGTTGATCTCACCGCAAGCGGGGGAGATTCGTCTCGAGGGGCAGGATATCACCAACATGCCCATGTACCAGCGCGCCCGGCAGGGCATCGGGTATCTCTCGCAGGAACCGTCCATTTTTCGCAAGCTGACGGTCGAGCAGAACATCCTGGCCATTCTGGAAACACTGCCGCTGTCGGGATCTGAGCGGAAGGAGCGTCTGGAAACGCTGCTTGATGAACTGGATATCAAGCATCTGCGGCAGAGTCGCGCGTATCAGCTCTCTGGTGGCGAGCGTCGCCGACTGGAGATCACCAGGGCGCTCGTGACCCAGCCAAAGTTCATGATGCTTGACGAGCCGTTCGCCGGAGTCGATCCCATCGCGGTGCACGACATTCAGACCATCGTGGCCAACTTGCGCTATCGTGGCATCGGAGTGCTCATCAGCGATCATAACGTCGAACAGACCTTGGATATTGTCGATCGCGCCTACATCATGTTCGAGGGACAGGTCAAGGTGTCGGGTACGGTCCGGGAACTCGTGTTCGATGACACGGTGGCGGAGATCTACCTTGGTCCGACGCTGACGGCGCGTCTGCGCGCGCGATTCGCCGACGCAGACGAGGAGGTACTGGCTCGATGAGACAGGGGTTGCAGCAGAGCACGGGGCTCCGACAGGAGCTCAAGATCAATCCACGCCTGTATCAGGCGATGGATTTGCTCTACATGCCGCTGCTCGACCTCCAGCAGCATCTCAAGCAGGAACTGCTCACCAACCCGTTTCTGGAGTTGGTGGAGCCTGAGGACGAAGACGAGGAGTCGGCCGATCCGGACGAAGTGCCGGAAGCGTCTGATCTGACCGAACCGGAGACGTCAGCGGACGCTGAGCCTGAGAAGACCGGCGATGACGACGTGGATTGGGAAGCCGTGTTGTTGGACGGATTCGAAACGGGCGGTCAGCGCGAAGAGCACGAGCAGCGGGAATGGTACGAACCCGTCACGGTCGACACGCGCCACCTCGCCGATCACCTCACGGAGCAACTCTCCCTGCTGGAGCTGTCACCGCGTCAGGCGTTTCTGGCCGACGAATTCGTCGGCAATATCTCCGACGACGGGTACCTCGCCTGCTCGCTCACCGAGATTCGCGATGGCGTCAATGACGTGATCATTCGCGAAGAGGAAGAGCGCGACGACGACGTGCATGTGGATCCGTTCACCGATCCGGAATTGCTGGCGATGTTGAAGGTCATCCAGGACCTCGACCCGCCCGGGGTGGGCGCGCGCGACCTCCGCGAGTGTCTGCTGCTGCAATTGCGCGCGGCAGGGCAGGGCGAGTCCATGGCGTATCGCCTGGTCAACGAGGCGTTCGATGAACTCATCGTCCATCGGTGGAGCGAGCTGTCCAAGCGCTTCGGGATCAGCGCGCACGAGGTGCAGACGGCGGCCGACGCCATCGCCAAGCTCGATCCGAAGCCCGGTCTGCGATTCAGCGCGGGCAGTGACAACTACATCATCCCGGATCTGGTCGTCGACAAGATTGATGGACACTTCCACATTTTCCTGAACGACGGCAACCTGCCGCGATTGAAACTCTCACGGGCGTATCAGGATATCGCGCGTGACAAGAAGCAGTTCGATGCGGAGAGCAAGGATTTCATTGCCAGCAAGCTCAACTCGGCGAACTGGATGATTCAGGCCATCGAGCAGCGTCGCCAGACGATGCTGAAAGTGATGCACTACATCGTCGATCGGCAGCGGGACTATTTCGAGAAGGGCGTGCAGGGTCTCAAGCCACTCACGTTGCGGGAAGTCGCGGAGGCCGTGGGCATGCACGAATCCACCGTCAGTCGCGTCACGAACGAGAAGTTCGTGCAGACGCCGCGCGGCGTGCTGCCGCTCAAGTTCTTCTTCTCGTCGGGTCTCTCCACGTCCGATGGCGATGATGTGTCGGCGCGCGGCATCAAGGATCAGATCGAGAAGCTGGTGGAAGGCGAGAACACCAAACGCCCGCTCACCGATCAGGCGATTGTCGAGATCCTGTTGCAAACGGGCGTGCAGATCGCCCGTCGCACGGTCGCCAAGTATCGCGATCAGTTGGGCGTGTTGCCGGCGCGCATGCGCAAGCGCGTCTGAGCCCCGCGACCGACGTGACTGCCTTGTCCTTCGGGGCCTACGACAGCCGCGTGGCGTCGACGACGGTCGACGTGAGCGTGCTGGTTCCCGCGAAGGATGAGGAGGGCAACCTCACGCTATTTCTCGAACTGTGCGACGAGACATTTCGCGCGCAGGCCGAGCGGTACGAGGTCATCGTCATTGACGACGGATCACGTGATGGCAGCTGGGCCCTGCTGCAAGACCTTGCGCAGCGATTCCCGTTCCTGCGAGCGGTCCGTCATCGCGCCCAACGCGGCATTGCCGAAGCGCTGCGCACCGGGTATCTGCATGCGCGCGGCGACATTCTCGTCTTCTATCCCGCCGATCTGCAGTTCAAACCCGAGGATATTCCGCGATTGGTCGCCCCGATCATGGCCGATACGTCCGACATGGTCACGGGGTTCAAGCAAGGCAAGTACGAGAAGGCGTTTGTGTCGCGCGTGTACAATCGCCTCAGTCGGGCCTTGTTCGAGATTCCCGTGCAGGATCTCAACAATGTGAAAGCGTATCGTCGTGAGATCATGGCGGCGCTGCCCATGCGCCCGGATTTCCATCGCTACATGATCGTGCTCGCCGCCGCGCAGGGCTACACCGTGACCGAAGTGCCGGTGCCGGTCTATCCGCGTCATTCGGGGCGCTCGAAATTCGGATTGTCGCGCATTCCGGTGGGCGTGCTGGACATGCTCGCGGTGTGGTTTGAACTCCGGTTCGGACAGAAGCCGCTCCTGGCCTTCGGTATGCTGGGCGCCGCGCTCTTTGCGATCGGCGTACTGGCCGGGCTGTCGGCGATTGTCTGGTTGCTGAGCACCGGTCAGGGGCAGCGATGGGTGTGGACACTGATTCAGACATGCCTTGTGCTTGGCTCGGTGTTCTTTGCCACCGGTCTCCTGGGCGAACAGATTGCGCAGCAGCGCGCCGAAGTGCGTGAGTTGCGGCGCGAGCTTGATGACAGTGAGCGTCGCCGCGAGCGGGCCACGCGCGACATGAGCTGACGCGGCTCGAGTCGCGTGCGCGTCCTGTTCGTTACGCACAACGTGCCGCGATTCGACGGTGACGCCGCTGGATCATTCGTGCTGCGTCTGGCGGTGGCCTTGCAGGCGGCCGGTGTGCGTATCGAGATTCTGGCGCCCGGCGCACCGGGGCTGGCGGCGCGCGACACCCGTGAGGGTGTCTTGGTGCATCGGATTCGCTATGCGGATGATGCCGACATGACGCTGGCCTACACGGGCACGATGGTGGAGCAGGTGCGTCGCACATGGCGGGCTCGCGTCGCGCTGGTGGGATTGCTGCGCGCATTGCGCCGATCGACGCAGACGGCCGTCGCCGACGCGGCGCGCGCGGGCGATCCCTTCGACGTGGTGCATGCGCACTGGTGGTTTCCCGCCGGCTTCGCGCTGCTGCGCGGCCTCAAGGCCGCGCCCGCAGGGCCGGCGCGCGTGTTGACGATGCACGGATCGGACGTCCGACTCGCGCGCATGATCGCGCCGGCGCGCTACCTCGTGCCGGTAGTCCTCGGTGAATACCGCATCTGCACGGTCGTGTCGACGTGGCTCGCCGCCACCGTTCAGGCGATGCACAAACGCGATGTCGCACGCGTGGCACCGATGCCAGTTGACGTGCGGCAGTTCTCTCGGCCGGAGTCCGGCACGCGCGAAGGTGTCCTGTTCGTCGGCCGACTCAATGCACAAAAGGGTATCGCCGACCTGCTACACGCGCTCGCGCACAGGGCGCTGCAGACGGTCACGCTGGACGTGGTGGGCGATGGACCCGATCGCGAGGCGCTCGGTGCGCAGGCGGCCCACGCCGGTATCGCCTCGCGGATTCGCTGGCACGGTGCGATCCCGCAATCGGCGCTCGTTCCGCTGTATCAGCGCGCCGCCGTCGTGGCGATGCCCTCGCGCGAGGAGGGGCTCGGGCTGGTGGCGGTCGAGGCGCAGCTGTGCGGAACGCCCGTCGTCGGATACGCCTCAGGCGGACTGGTTGACGTCGTGCGCTCGGATGCCGGTGGAACGCTGATTCCCGTTGGCGACATCGACGCGCTGGCCGTGGGCTTGAGCCAACTCACCTCGGACACCGCCGAAGCGGCGCGCCGAGGTGCGCTCGCGCATGATGACATGCTCGCACGCTTCAGTCCCGATGCGGTCGCGCAGCAGTACATCGGATTTTATCGGGAGGCGGTCGCCGCCGCGCCTGCATGGTCGCGTGCCCATGACCGGTAACCGACGACGGGTGTGGCTGGCCGTTCAGGCAGTGCTGCTGGTGGCGACGCTGGGATGGACGGCGCGAGCCGTGGTGCGGCAGTGGGACGATGTCCGCGTGGTCGCCGCGGCCACTGATCTGCGATGGGGCTGGATTGTGCTGGCGAGTCTGATCGTGCTGGCCACCTACGCGATGCTCATACAAAGTTGGCGGTTGCTCTTAGGCGGCTGGGGTGGTCAGCTGAGTTTCGGGACGGCCGCTCGCATTTGGACGATTGCCAACCTGGGTCGATATGTCCCGGGCAAACTCTGGTCGATCAGCGCATTGGGAATTCTGGCCAACAGAGCCGGGGTTTCCGGCGTCACGGCGGCCGGCGCCGCCATCCTGGGCACCATGCTCAATGTGGGAGCCGGATTCGGCATTCTGGCGCTCAGCGGCGCTCGTTCCCTCGGCGCGTTTGCACCGTGGCTGCAGTTCGCCTCGCTCACCGCGGCCGCCGCCTTCGTCCTCGGCACGGTGATGCTGCCGCAGATTCTGCCACCCGTCATTCGACGCGTGAATCAGTGGCGAGGGTTGCCGCCTCTGGACGCTCAGTTGCCCGCTGGAACCTTGTGGGTCGCGACGGGAATTAATGCTGTCTCGTGGCTGTGCTACGGACTGGCGTTCGTCGCGTTTGCCCGCGGCGTGGCACCGCAAGTCCTCGCCGACCCCTGGCTGTTCATCGTGATTTGGACGGCATCGTATCTCAGTGGTTATCTTGTCCTGTTCGCGCCCGGCGGCATTGGTGTCCGCGAGTTCGCGATGGCCGGCGGACTGGTATCTCTGGGTCTGGCCAGCAGTGCGGACGCGACATGGATTGCGCTCGCCTCGCGCATCTGGTTGACGGTGTGGGAAGTGCTTCCCGGTCTGGTGGCGCTGCTGTTGGCACCATTATCTGCGCGCCGCGAGATCAGTCGCACCTAGACGTAGCCGCCGCTGGTTGGATCACTCATTTCCCTGCACGATGGCCCGAAACGACGCGTCAGCCGTGACTGACTCAGGACCCCGGCACCCGCTGACATGGGCGGCGCTGATGTCGGCGTTGGCGACGATGCTGCTCGCGTGGCCGGCACTGGGCGGCGCGTTCCTGGTCAATCCGAATTCCGATCAGTACATCGCCGGATACTCGTTCCGCGAGTTTGCCGCCCGATCC
>JBEBIR010000179.1:0-7001 GCA_040080315.1 Gemmatimonas sp. | reverse complement strand
ATCCAGAATGGCGAGATCGGTATGCACCGGATGCGTACCGGTGTGATTGAGCTTGGCGATGCTGTCCTGCGGTACCCCCTCATCGCCATACAGTGGCCAGAGTGCCGCGATGCGATCCCGGCGCACATACAGGATGCCGGCACCGAGCGGCGTGCCCAGCCACTTATGCAGACTCGCGCCGTAGTAGTCGCAGTCCAAGTCGGGAATGCGAAAATCCAATTGCGCGAAGGCGTGGGCGCCGTCGACCATGACGGGCACACCGCGCGCGTGCGCCATGTCACAGATCGCGCGCACCGGCAGGACCTGGCCGGTAATGTTGATCTGGTGGCACACCATCAGCAGCTTCGTGCGCGGCGTGATGGCGTTCGCGTACACCTGCACGACTTCGCTGTCCGACCGTGGGTCGAATGGCACGGTCACGATCGCGTTCTTCACGCCCCACCGGCGACCCATGAGTTTGAACTGGTCGAGCATGGCGCCGTAATCATGGACCGCCATTACGGCTTCGTCGCCCGCTTTCCAGTCGAAGCCCGACACGACGGTGTCCAGCGATTCGGTGGTATTGCGCGTGATGATGAGTTCGTCGGGCGAGCAGCCGGCCATGTGCGCCAACCGTTCCTGCGCCTTCCGCTTGTTGTCGTATTGCACCGTGCGCATGTAGCGCGCTGCCAGCACATTGACGTCGCGGACGTGTTCGATGAACTTCTCGAGCACTGGCTCCGACTGCATGGAGTAGTACCCGCTTTCGAGATTGATGTACGCGGATGTCAGGCGGTAGCTGGCGCGAATCGTGTCCCAGAAGTCGGCGCGTGACGCGAGTTCGGTGGCGGGCAGTGCGCTGAGTGCCGCGAGTCGATGCGGCGCGAAGAGCAGGCTGAGTGAGGCGCCACCCATGGCCTGCAGGAACTCACGCTTCTTCACGGTTGCACTTTGACGCGCCGTCGCATCAGCGCCTCGATCTCGTCCATTTCTCTCGGTACCATCGAGATGCGTTCGAGTCCCTTGTCGGTGATGATGTAGTCGTCCTCAATACGCACGCCGGTATTCTGGTACTTGAGCACGGTGGCGCGGACCTTCGCGATGAAGGCGCGATTCTTCGGTGTGTCGGGAAGGACATCGAGGGCCCGCGTGCTCACGTAGATGCCGGGCTCAATCGTGAACGCGTCGCCCACTTGAAAGCGTGCGTCGGGACCAGACCCCTGCATGGGATCGTGCACGGCCAGTCCGATGCCGTGCGTAATGCCGTGAATCATCCACAGGTTGCTTTGCTTGCAGGGCGCGGGGTTGGCGATGCAGTTCACCGACCACGGCGGATCGAACGTCGCGTTCTCACTCTCCACCAGGCCAAGCGCGGCCAGACCGCGGTTTCGCACCGCGACCGAGGAATCAGCCGCCGCCCGCACGCTCATGCCGGGCTTGGAGAATCGTTCGGCGATATCCTGCGCATCGCGTACCAACTGGTAGAGTTGCCGCTGGGCGGGCGTGTAAGTGCCGCTGACCGGAATGGTGCGCGTGATATCGGCCGCGTAGCCACGATACTCGGCCCCAGCGTCCATCACGACCAGATCGCCCGGCTGGACCGGGTCCGAATCCTTCATGTAGTGCAGTTGCGTGCCGTTGATTCCGGAGCCCACGATGGAGCCATACGCCGGGCGCTCGGCGCCGCGACGGGTGAACTCGAACTCGAGCGCCGCGCGAAGCTCATACTCGTGCAGTGGGTTTGCCGTGAGCATGGCGGCGCGATGTCCCTCGGCGCTGATCTCGGCGGCCTTGCGTAGCAGCGCCTGCTCCGCCTCGGACTTCCGGGCGCGCAGTTGCAGCACGGGTTGCATCCCGTTGCGAATGGCGAGCGAGGGGTGCTTGCGCCCGAGCGACTTGAGGGCCTCCTGACCGCGCGTCAGTGTGTCGTTGCGCGCGAAGTCCATCGTTTCCACATCGGGAATGTGGTAGAACGGCAGTCCCGTTCCCGCCAGTGAATCGAGGACGGCGCTGAGGACGTCAAACGGACGGGCCGGCATCCCCGTTCGGGCTTCGCTGTTGCGCGCATCAGTGCGTTGTCCGTAATAGAACGCGGTGCGCGGGTCGAGCGGGGTGAGAAACAGCGTGCTTTGGGCCCGCTTGTTTCTCACGACCACGAGCAGCGCTGCATCGGGTTCGTCGAACTCGGTGAGATAGCGAAACGCGGGGAGTTGGAAGAACGTGCCGAAGTCGTGCACGAGCGACCGACCGCCGAAGGCAATGATCACGCCGCTGTCGATTCGCGCGGCTAACGCATTCCGCCGCTCGGCGGTTTCGCGCCCAGTGACGCTAGTGGGTGTTTGCGCGCGCGAAACCGCGGGGGGTGCTAGGAGCGAGACGGCCAGGGAGCCGGCGATCAAAATGCGCATGGAATTCGAAGGAAAGGCGTGAGTGGCGCTGCACGGACAATGCTCACGGACGGAGACAAAGGTCAAGAGGAACACGTCATGCCGTGACTCGGCAGGGCGCCTTCCCGACGAGACGCGGATGTGTAGCTTCGTGCGATGTCTCTCTCTCGAAACGCCGAGCCGGACGCCGGCCTGTTTGGCTGGTGGCGCGTGGCCGGTCCGCAACCCCGGCGCGCCCTCATCGCCGCCTCACTGGGCTGGGCACTCGACGCGTTCGATGTCATGCTGTTTTCGCTGACGTTGGCGGCCGTGATGTCGGAGCTCGGGCTCACCAAGACGCAGGCCGGGGCGCTGGGCTCAATCACGTTGTTGGGCGGTGCAGCGGGCGGCCTCATATTCGGGTTCGTGGCAGATCGCTATGGTCGCACCCGCGCCATGATGGCCAGTGTGCTGCTGTATTCGGTGTTCACGGCCGCGTGTGGACTGTCCCAGACCTTCTGGCAATTCGCGATCTTCCGCGCGTTGCTTGGTCTGGGCATGGGTGGCGAGTGGGCGAGCGGTGCGGCGCTGGTGTCAGAGTCGTGGCCCGCCAAGCATCGTGGTCGTGCGCTGGGCTTCATGCAGAGTTCCTGGGCGATCGGCTTTGCGGCCGCGGCCATGGTGGTGGGGTTCATGCTGCCGCGCTACGGATGGCGCGCCGTGTTCTTTGTGGGCATCCTGCCCGCGTTCTTCACCTTGTGGCTGCGCAGCAGCGTGCAGGAGCCCGAGCCATGGCTGGCCCTGCAGCGCGCGAAACGCGCCGGCGGCGAAATTGCGCGCAAGGCCACTGGCAGTGTGTTGGACATGTTTCGCGGTCCTGCACTGCGCTTGACGTTCTTCGTGACCTTCATGAACGCCTGCGCCCTGTTTGGATGGTGGGGGCTCAATGGATGGGTCTCGGCGTACCTGTCGTTGCCAACCGGTCAGGGCGGCATTGGCCTCAGCACGCAAACCATGTCGTGGCTTATCGTGTTCATGCAGGTCGGGATGTGGTTGGGCTACGTGTCGTTCGGCTACATCACCGATGTCATCAGTCGCAAGCGCGTGTACGTGTCGTACTTGTTGATGGCCAGTGTGTTGCTGCCGCTGTACGGCTCGATGAAGGATCCGACGATCCTGCTGCTGCTGGGACCATTCGTGGCGTTCTTCGGTACCGGTTTTTTCAGCGGATTCGGTGCGGTGACGGCGGAGATCTATCCCACCGCCATTCGCGCGTCAGCGCAGGGATTCACCTACAACATCGGACGTATCGCGAGCGCGGCGGCACCGTTCACCGTGGGCAAGCTCGCCACCAGTGAGGGCTTCCAGGTGGCATTTGCCGTGGCCGGAGCGGCATACCTGTTGAGCGCGATTGCCTGGACCGGCATTCCTGAAACACGTGGAAAGGAGTTGGAATAGGATGCGATTTTCGTCAGGTCAGGACTTGCGCGCCCAACCCCGTCATGCCGTGACGCTGTTCGGGATGTCGGGCGTCGGGAAGACGACACTCGCCGGTCGGCTGCAGCGACACGATTGGTTTCAGTATTCGGTGGACTATCGCATCGGCACGCGGTACATGGACGAGCACATCGTCGACAACTTCAAGCGTGAAGCGATGAAGGTGCCGTTCCTGCGTCAATTGCTGCGGTCGGACTCGATCTATATCCGCTCGAACATTTCCTTCGAGAACCTGAGTCCGTTATCGACCTACCTGGGGCAGCCCGGCGATCCGTCGAAGGGCGGCTTGCCGTTCGCGGAGTATTGTCGACGGCAGGAGGAACATCGATTGGCCGAGACGCGCGCGCTGCTCGATGTGCCGGAGTTCATTCAGCGCGCGAACGCGACGTATGGGTATCACCATTTCGTGTGCGATGCCGGCGGGAGTCTCTGCGAGGTCGTCGATCCGTCGGATGATGCCGATCCGGTCTTGGCCAGTCTCGCGCGGCACACGATGCTGGTGTACATCAAGGGGAGCGAAGCGCACACCCAGCAACTCGTGGAGCGCTTCACCCGTCATCCGAAGCCGATGTACTATCGGCCCGAGTTTCTCGGTGCGGCATGGGCCGCGTACAAGAAACGCACCGGCGTCGTCGACGATGACCAGGTTGATCCGCAGGGATTCGCCGTGTGGGGGTTCGAGCAACTGGTCCGCCACCGCATTCCGTTGTACGAGGCGATCGCCAACAAGCACGGGTACACCATCCACATGGACGATGTACCCGGTATTCAGTCGGACGCCGACTTCGTGGAGTTGCTGGCGCGAGCGATCGACGCGTCGCCGCGCTGATCGACGTCGCTTCGCTACGCCATCTTCGCCTGCAGACGGCGATCGATCGCGTCGAGAAATGCTTCGGTGTTCAGGTACGGGGAGTCCTTGCTGATGAGAATGGCCAGATCCTTGGTCATCTCGCCGGCCTCGACTGCTTCAATGCAGACAGATTCCAACGCGTCGGCGAACGCGGTCACCTGCGGTGTTCCATCGAGCTTGCCGCGGTGCGCGAGACCGCGCGTCCAGGCGAAGATCGAGGCAATCGGGTTGGTGGACGTTGGCTTGCCTTTCTGGTGTTCGCGATAGTGACGAGTGACCGTGCCGTGCGCCGCCTCGGCCTCCATCGTCTTGCCATCGGGGGTGAGGAGCACACTGGTCATCAGGCCAAGGGAGCCGAATCCCTGCGCGACGATATCGGACTGCACATCACCGTCGTAGTTCTTGCACGCCCACACGTAGCCGCCCTCCCACTTGAGGGCTGACGCGACCATGTCGTCAATGAGGCGATGCTCGTACGTGAGGCCAAGCGTGTCGAACTCCGCCTTGAATTCATCCTTGAACACTTGTTCGAAGATGTCCTTGAAGGTGCCGTCGTAGGCCTTGAGAATGGTGTTCTTCGTGCTCAGGTACACCGGATAGTTGCGCTGCAGTCCATAGGTGAGGCTGGCCCGCGCGAAATCGCGAATGGAGTCGTTGTAGTTGTACATCCCCATGGCCACACCGCCGTCGGCGCCGAATTTGGCGATTTCGAACTGCATGGGTGCGCTGCCATCGGTCGGCGTATACGTCATCGTGACCGTGCCGGGACCGGGCACCTTGAAGTCGGTGGCCTTGTACTGATCGCCGTGCGCATGGCGACCCACCACGATGGGCTTGGTCCAGCCGGGCACCAGTCGTGGAATATTCGAAATGATGATGGGCTCGCGAAAAATCACGCCGCCCAGAATGTTGCGGATCGTGCCGTTGGGACTCTTCCACATCTTCTTGAGTCCGAACTCTTTGACCCGTGCCTCGTCGGGGGTGATCGTGGCGCACTTGACCGCCACGCCGCATTTCTTCGCGGCTTCGGCGGAATCGATCGTGACTTGATCAGCGGTCGCATCGCGATGTTCGATGCTGAGGTCGTAGTAGTCGAGTTGCACATCGAGATACGGCAGGATCAGCTTGTCCTTGATGAACTGCCAGATGATGCGGGTCATCTCGTCGCCGTCCATCTCGACGATCGGGTTCGTAACCTTGATCTTGGCCATGACGTTGTGTGACGCCGTCCGGCATCGAGTCGCGGCGCGCGACCAGAGCGGATGGCTATGAAAGGGAAGGGTCAGTGTGGCACTGCCAATGATATCCACTCTGCGCGGGCGGTGCACGTCTCGGTGTAGGGGAACGGCCGATAGACAGGGAGGGTTTGTGCAGGTGACGTTCCCTTGCTCGGCGGCGTTCAGGTTGGTCACACCCGTATGACAATGCGACGGTTCTTCATTCTGCTGCTGCTGGTCCACGGATCCATTCATCTGCTGGGATTCGTGAAGGCATTTGGCTTCGCCCACGTGGACGCGTTGCGCCTGCCGATTGGCCCGATTGCGGGTGTCGGGTGGCTGGCCGCTGCGGGGCTTTACCCGGTGTCCGCGGCCCTGTTTTTGGTGGGCCATCGGGTTTGGTGGATTCCGACGGGATTGGGTGGCGTGCTGTACGACTTCCTTCGGCCGGCCGCGCGACTGTTCTTCATGCGCCTGCGGCGCTGATCGACGCACCAGTCGTGCGGCAGACCATTGATGCGAAACACGTCCGGGGCGAGTTCGCCAACGCCGGCTATCGCATTTCCGCCGTGCTGACGTTCAACGAGGCCGGTGACCTCGTAAACTTCCGCTCAGACGATCGGCATCAAGTTGACGGCGTGATCGACCGTCCGGTGCCGTGGCTTACCCCACTGTCGGACTACCGGATGTTTGGCAATGCGCGTCTCGCGAAGTTGGGACAGGCGCATTGGATTGAGGGGAATGAGGCGTGGGCCTTCGGCAAGTTTGTCCTCCAGCATATCGAGTACAACGTGCACTAGTGGTGTGGATCGCGGCCGGTGCTTGGGAAACCTGCAGCGAGTGTCGGCGTACTGGTTTTGGGTCCATTCTGAAACGTCGCGCTCGCTAGGGTGGAACAACAGACGGGAGACGGTGGACTGGAGACTGCAGACTCAGACACTGCAGACGCAGACGCTGCTTGTCTTGGTCTCGCGTCGTCCGTCTTCCGTCTCCCCTCTGTTGTTCAACTACCGCCACGGACGGCTCATTCCACGTTCGGGCCAGCCACTAGCTTGCACCATGACCGTTCGCTTCCGACCGATACGCGGCTTC
>JBEBIR010000178.1:0-7050 GCA_040080315.1 Gemmatimonas sp. | reverse complement strand
TGGCCTGCGTCGCCGGGTCGAGCATGTTGGCCACGCGCGTGTGCACGCGACCTGTGCTGAAGTCATCGAACCAGGTCAGGATCTGATGGCAGAACGACACGCAACCGTCGCCCACGAAGACGAAGTTGAATGGCGTGCCACTGGACATACCCGACTGGGTGAACGTGAGGACCTGCGCCCAGTTCACCGCCGCATTCTCCGCCGCGCTGCGCGGATAGTACGCCAGTGTCATCGCCGCGAGCGTGTTGGCGATCTGGGAGATCTGCGTGTTGGAGTAACTCACGCCGTTCGTCCACGCCGCCGGCGTGTTGAACGAGTTGGCCTTGGCGATAGTGGACGCTGACGTCAGCTTGGCCACCGCCGCATCGCGAAGTTGCTTGCGATTGGAGTAGGCCAGTGTCGCCAGATCGGAGGTCTCATCCACGACGTATCCCTTGTCGTAGTTGAGTGCGATGTAGCTGAGTCCCGCACCCAGCATGAGCTCCGAAATTGCCTCGGCGCGCTTGGTATCGGCCGGCGAGTTGATCACCACGTTGTTCGTGCGGATCGACTTGAGCACGTCGACGGCCGACGAAATCGCGGAGTACATGCCAACCCACGGCACTTCGATGGTCGTGCGACCCGCCGCGGCCGGATCGTTCTGCCACGGACGCGTGAGGCGCTTGCCGTCGGCGTCGTAGCCGGAATAGAAGTTCATGTTCCAGTTGTTCCACGATGCCGAGAACGACTGCGCCTGCGTGGCGAGCACGCAGTTGCCTTCGCAACCTTCATACGTGTTGAACCAGGTGCGGAGTGTTCCGGCGGCGACGGCCTCAAGGGCCGCCGGGTCGGACAACGCGCGCTTGGCGTCCGGCGAGTTGGGGTTTGCCACGTCGAGCGTATTACAGCCTGCTGCGGCAACGGCCGCCAGCACACCGATCGCTCGCAAAAATCGAGTCATCTTCATCGAGTCAAATCCTGTGGTGGCGGGTGGTCAGTAGCCGAGTTCGAACATGAGCGTGAACGAGCGGTAAGCAGGATACGAGAAGTAGTCCACCTTGTAACCGAACGGATTCCCACCGCCAGGTCCCGATACATCCGGGTCATAGCCGGTGTAGTTCGTCTTGGTCCAGAGGTTGCGACCGACGATGCCGATGCGCGCCGTTTCAAAGGCGCCCAACTTCGCGCCTCTCACGAGAGCCTTCGGAATCTGGTAGTTGACCGAGAGCTCGCGAAGACGCACGTAGCTGCCATCTTCGACGAACTTGCTGTTCGGATCGAAGTTGTTGTAGAACGCCAGGAAGAAGTTCTGCGGCTTGCGGGATTCGACCGGCACGTTGCGCTGATCGAGGTCGGAGTCACGCAGCTCGTTGTACGGCCACTGGCGCGTGTAGTTATACACGTCACCACCCTTCTGCCACGTCACCACGCCGGTGAGCGACAGTCCCTTCCACTGGATGGTGTTGTTGAAGCCCAACGTGAAGTCGGGATTCACGTCCCCAATGGCCTGCAGGGAATTGCCCTTGGCATCGAAATACTTGAGCGGCCGCTCGGTCTTCGTGCGGTACGCCGTCTTGGCCACATAGTAGCCCAGCTCGTTCACCACGTAGTCGGCCGCGGAGCCGGTGAGCTTGCCGTTGGTGATGTTGGTGGCCAGCTGATCGGCGGTGCGAATCCAGTCGGATCCGTAAATGATGCCGAACACCTGGTTCGGTGCCACGCGGAAGATGCGCGTGTTGCCGTCCCCACCATCCGGACCGGCGAGATACGGACCCACGTTGAGCTCTGTGATCTTGGAGCGCGTGCGGTCGCCGGTCACGTTCAGGCGCCAGAAGAAATCCTTGCTGGACGCGAGCACTGCACCCAACGCGACTTCGTGCGTGGTGCCGGCCAACGTGGCGGCATTCACCCACGTGTTGCGATATCCCGTCGCTGCAGACACCGGCACCTGCAGAATCTGGTCGCTGGTGACCTTGTCCGAGTAGCTGTACTCGAGCGTGTAGTTCTTCAGGAAGTTGATGTTGAAACCCGCCTCAGTTTCCTTGGAGAACGCCGGCTTCAGATTCGGATTGCCCAGCGTCACCTTGGACGGGCTGCCGCCGTCCACCGAAAACACTTCATACTGGGCTTCGAACGGCGGACGCAGGCCAGCCGTGCCGTAGGACACGCGCAGCTTGCCTTCGTCGATGCCGGGGAGTTGGAAGTCCTCGCTGAAGCGCCACGCCGCCGAGGCGCGCGTGTACGTCGCCTTCCGCTCCTTCACTCCGAACAGCGACGACTCGTCCTGACGCACGAGAGCGTCAAGGATGTAGCGATCCTTGATGTCGAACGTGGTGATCGCGAACAGATTGCGATTGCGAATGGTGATGGTGTTGGAACGCGGCAGGTTGGGCGCGTTCGGATCCTGCGCCGCCGCACCGAACTCGGTCACACCACCCACCGTCAACTTCTGCGCCGTCACGCCGAGCGTGTTCGCCGTCTGATCCTCGTAAACGGTGGCCAGCTTCGTGGTGTTGGTCAGCCAGCTCCCGAGCTGGCGAACCGACGTCAGCGTCGCGCCCGTGTTGAATGACCGGTCGCCGGCGTATCCCTGATTCAATGAGCCTTGTCCTTTGCCGCCGGTCGAGTTCACGAACCCGATTGGCGTAAATGACTTCAGGTTGCCTGATGACTGGTCGTAGTTGAAGTTGGCTTCCGCCGTCAGCCACGTGAGCGGCCGATAGTTGAGTTTGAGCACGCCAGTGAAACGGTCACGCTCATTCGTCACTTCCTGGTTGTTCAGCCGGTACAACGGATTCGACAGATTGCCCGACGACGGCGTCTGACGAATGTTCGCGATGTATGGCGTGCCGTTCGCGTTTGGCGCGGTGATGTCGATGTTCGGCTCAAGGAACCGAATGCCGAAGAACAGCGTGCCTTCATTGGTCTGATCGGCTCGCGAGTGGCCGTAGAACATGCCCGACGACACGTTCAGCTTGTCGTTGATGACCTGATCGACATTGATACGGAAGTTCTGCCGGTTGTATCCCTTCAACAGCGTCAGAACGCCGGTCTCCTGAATGTTCTGAATGGACGCGTTGAAGTTCGTGGAACCCTGACGATGACCCACGGAGATGTAGTTGCTCATCGTCGCGCCGGGCTTGAACAACGCGCCGAGCGCGTCATACACGAACGGATACGTGTTATCGGAGATGTCGTCGGTTTCGGCGATGCGCTGGCCGTTGGCGTCCACCTTGAAGCCCTTGGTCAGTCCAACCGTATTGGTCGGATCGAGCTGGAACGCGGTGGACGTGTTCAGTCCGACCTTTCTCGGCAGATAACTTTGCCCGTATTCGTTGCGGAACGTGAAGTTGGTCTGTCCTTCCGCGAGGTTCGAGCCGCGCTTGGTGAAGATCTGAATGACGCCGTTCGCCGCATCCGATCCGTACAGCGAGCTCGCGGCAGCACCCTTGATCACTTCCACGCGTTCGATGTCCTGCGAGTTCACATCGGCGAGTCCGAGGCGCGTGATTGTTCCGTCTACAATGATCAGCGGATCCTGACGGCCCGCCAACGACGTCGCGGAGCGAAGCCGAATGGCCGGCTCGGCGCCCGGAGATCCGGAGGTGGTGGTCACACTGGCGCCGGCGACCTTGCCCGCCAAGCTGCCAATCGGCGAGATCGCCGGTGCCTCCTTGATGGCGCTGGCGTCGACGACCGCGACGGCGAATGCCGTCTTCTTCTGTGAGGTCGCGTCCGACACGCCGGTGACAACGACCTGCTCCAGGTTGAGCACGTCCTTCTCAAGGTCGTAGTCCTTGTCGACGCGACCGGCGGCAATCACGATCGGCAGGCGCTTCGGCTTGTAGCCGATGAAGCGCACGACGAGGTTGACGTTGCGTCCGCCGTACTTGGCCACGTCCACGGTGAAGCTGTAGCGGCCGTCCGTGGAGGTGACGGTGCCAGCACCAATTTCGGGAATGCCGACGTTCGCGCCGCCTAGCGGCTGGCTGGCCGACGTTACTCTGCCGGCAAAGATCTGCGTTTGCGCTTGCGCGACGCTCGCGAAGACGGCAAGCGCCGTCAAAACCGTGGCCGTGCGAAGCGTCCTTCGGATCAGGACAGCATCCATTGCTCTACCTCAGTGCGGTGAAGGGGGCGGAACTGCGGATTCGCGTGTGGAGGGAAGCGTGCGATCCCCGTCTGTCGGGGCCGACGCCGCGCGAACTGGGGCGGGCTCATCCAGGCACTATTCTACGCGACTAGTATCAGTCGTGGAACGATTGGTCCCATTATGGCAGTCGAAGTGTCCGACGGCAAGGAAATTCTGCGGGATTCGTCCCACAATCGCCGCGCGATTTCGTGAGCGCGCGACTTGACCCGCTCACCGTCGAACGTATCGTTCGGGCATAGCCATGCCGTCCAGACGCCCGCTCCTCCTGCCGTTGGTGGCGCTTTTCGCGCTTCCGGCGTCCGGCCTGGCCCAAAAACCGGACGGCCGTCTGACTGGTGCGGTCGTCGACCGGACCACGAGCGGGCCCATCTCAGCGGCCACGGTGGTATTCCTCGGCGATGGCCGAGCGATCACCACCGATTCAACCGGCACGTTCCGATTCGAACGCCTGCCCTCGGGAATTCTTCGCTTTCTGGTGCGGGCCCAGGGTTTTCCGTCGTTCGGACTGGTGCTGGCACTGGCAAAAGGGGAGGCGCTCGAGCGGCGGGTCGAGTTGGACTCGTCGGCTGCGACCGCCGCCGCTCTTCTCGCCGCTCCGGTTAAAGCCGAGCCCGCTTCGGGAGCCCAGGCGCTTCCGTTGGTCTCCGTTGCGGCGGCGGCAAGTCTGGGTCCTCGGCTCGTCAACTTCGAGCGTCGACGTAAGACCGGGTCCGGTCAGTACCTCGTGCGCGATGACATCGAACGGGGTGGATACTCCTCGCTGCAGGACGTCGCCCGTGGAATGCGTGGTGTAACCGTCGATTGCGCCGGTGGACGCGGGTGCCAGATCAGGATGGTCCGAGCGCCCATGCGATGCCTGCCGGAGTACGTCGTCGATGACAACGTCGACAACTACTTCGGGCCGACCATTCCGGTGCGTGACATTGAGGCGCTCGAGGTCTACACTGGCCCGGCCGACGTTCCCGGCGAATATGCCGGCCGAAACGCCGGCTGCGGTGTCATCGTAATCTGGACTCGGTCCGGCCCGCCACGGCGCAAGAAGTTCTGACTACCGCGCTGGACTGGTCAGTCTGAGTTCGCGCTGGCCCGCTGAAATCGCGACCGTCTGTTCCTGGCCTCCCGGCCAACGCACCCACAGCGACGTCGTTCCGGACGGAACCGCCAGCACCTGAGTGGCCGCATCCATTGACCAGTAACCGCTTCCGGCATGCACTTCGCGAACCGGTCCGCGTGCGCCGTTCGTGATTGTCCGAAGCTGTGCGCCGATCGCCAGGGGATTCGAGGCGGGACCTTGAAGAACAACGCGCAGCCCAGGCGCCGCACTCTCGTTGTGCCAGAGCGTCATCGCCGCACCGTTCTGAGACACGGCCAGATCCACGCGGCCGTCGGCATCGTAGTCGGCCGCTGCCGCTCCACGTTGGTCGCCGCGCACGGTGATGCCACTGGCGAGCACCGACTGGGCGCGGAATCCACCAGCGCCGTCACCGAGCAACAACAGACCGGCACCAGCATCAAAGCGCATGGTGTTGATCTCGGTCGGAAAGAAATTCTGTGCGAGAAACAGGTCTTCGCGCCCGTCGCCGTTGTAGTCAGCGATCACGGCGGCAAACGCGGGTGCCAACTGGGCGGCCGTCGGCAACGCACGCACGTCGAAGTGATCGCCGCGATTGAGGAACAGGGTGTGCTCGAAAGTGGTGGCACCCACGCGAACGGCATTGGCCGCCGCCGCGCCCAACAGCACATCGACGTCGGACGTGGCGAAGTCGGCGAACGTGGCAATACGTTCCTTGACGGCGGGAATTGCCGATCCGATCCGAGCGAATCCATCCAATGGCATCTCGCGATTCGTCAGCGAGTCGAGTCGCCCGAATACCAGACCCAGCCGATCATCGTCCAGTCTGGCGACCGTCAGTGCGTACGGCCGCGACACCGACGCCTGCCACGGCGTATTGCGTCCCCAACTGGTGGCGATGATGTCGAGTTTGCCGTCGCCATCAATATCTCCAACGTTTACGCCATTCCACCGACTCGATCGATCACCGAGTCCAAGCGCGCGCGTCACGTCTTGCAGTGTACCCGCATTGTTGCGCAGCACGCGGACGGGACCGAACTCGGTCGCGACAATCAGTTCGGGGCGCGCGTCACCATCCAAGTCAGCAAACACCGCCGCTGACACCAGTCCCAACGACGACAGGGTCTTCGTGTTGACACTGTCGACGACGAAGGACCCTGATGCTGTGCCAAGCATCAGCCGGGATTTTGCGGGAAGCGGCCACGCGCCGGGAATGACGCGCGCGGCCACGAACAGATCGAGCAGACCATCGCCGTTCACGTCGGCCAGCGCCATGCCGCCAACACTCGCCGTGTCGCCGTGCACCACGCTCGTGGCTGCGCCCAGTCGCGCGCCGCCATCAACGGAGAAGCCAATAACAGACGGCACGGACAACGCCGTGGTCGCGTCGGCCGCCTCGTAGCTGGACTGTCCCATCAGCAAACGCAGACCGCCACGGCCATCGGGGACAGGCAGCACCGTGGTGGCGTCGTACGCCTGTGCGGCGCCTGGTGCGGCGAGTGAGACGAAGCCGCGATCCGAATTGCGCATCACCGACAAACGGCCGCCGCGACCACTGGTGAACACGAGGTCGTCGCGACCGTCGCGATCCACATCAATCCAGCTCACGCCGGGGCCGAGTTGGCTCAGTCGCGACGGAAGCAGCGGCTGCCGACGAAAGTCTGCATAGAGTGAGTCGATGTGCGCTGCGCCACCGAGCAGCGCGGTGGCGTTGGTGAACAGCGATGCGGGCGCTTTGACGGGAGCGGGCGCAACGCGTCCGGCGCTGTCCTCATCAATCTCGTACAGGCGATCAGCGCGCGCGGTGGCAATCGCACTACGGCGTCCGCTGCGCCAGCGCACGTCA
>JBEBIR010000177.1:0-7058 GCA_040080315.1 Gemmatimonas sp. | reverse complement strand
TTTCCACGGCCGGCCACACCAGCTCCGGACGCTCGGCGTAAGGAAAGTGCGCCGCGTTCGGCACCTTCAGAAGCGTAGCATGCGGCATCGACGTCGCCCACGCCTCCACCATGTCCATCGGAATGGTCTCCATCTCGCCGTGCACCACCAGCAGCGGCGTGTTCAGCGTTTTGAGTTTCGGACGCAGATCCCAATCGCCGAATGAACCCATGATCACGCGATTGCCGATGCGATTGCCGTATTGAATGCCCACGATGTCGGTCCCGCAGAGGTCCGACTTCACGAGCTTGAGCGTGCGATCGGGTTCGGCCAATCGCGGACGCAATCCCAGCGCCCAGTAGTCACGACAGGCCTGACGCGCGGTCGCCTCAGACGACGCGGGGTCGTTCTGGGTGCGCGACGCGGTGCGCATCGCCGCACGTTGCGCACTATCGAGTCGCGCGTTGAGTGCGGTGCCGTAGCGTGCGCCGAAGTCGCCGCGATATGGCGGCACGGGGCCGAAGAATACCATGCGCCTGACCGCATCGGGATGCGCCAGCGCGTACGACGCCGCGAGCAACGGTCCGTAGGAATGCGCGACCAGCGTGACCTTCGCGAGATTGAAATGCTGCCGCAGTTCGTCGAGGTCCTGGATCTGTCGCGGTGCGACAAGTCGCATGGTGTCCGCAGGCAACTCCGACTTTCCACCACCGCGCTGATCGTAGAAGATCACCACGTGTTTGGCGCCGAGCGCGGTGAAATCACCGTAGATGGACTCGAGGTCCATGCCCGGTCCACCGTGAACGGCGATGAGCGTGTCAGGGCCGCGGCCGATGATCTTGTAGAACAGCTTGGCGTTGTCAGACGTCGTGACGTAGCCGGATGTTTGCGCACCGGCGCTTGGAGCGATCAGCGCCGCCGATGCCGCAGCGCTGGCAGCGACCGCCGTGATGACGACGCTGCGGGCGAGTGAGTAGAGAAATCTCATCCGATCTTCGCCGGTCCCGCGGGCTTCTTCCTTTTGATCGCCCCGATCCCGAGATCGAACAACCGCCGGTTGAGCGTCTGGATGTCGTCGTTGAGCAACACATCCGCGCGCGAACGCAGCGTCGCCCACTCCGGCTCAAGCTCGGTCATTCGCTCGCGCGACGGCTCGTTGACGCGGGGGAGCTCGCTTTCCGTGGCGTTGATCATGAACAACCAGTTGGCCGTGAACTTCTGCGCGAAGTTCTCCACGTCGTCGTAGGCGCGTGACTTGCGCGACACCATGTCGCTGTCCCACGTCTTGAGCTTTTCCAGTAACGCCGCGCCGTCGCGGCGCACGTCGGCAAAACGGGCATCAACCGGGAGCTTGGCCAGAATCACCGACAGCTGCTCCTGCGCCTCGAAGAGCTCGTTCACCATCTCGTGCATCCGCGTCACTTCGCTCTCCGCGCGCGACATGAACCGATCGTAGTCGACATACGTCGCGGCATCGGTCTGGTAAATGGGCGCTGAGAGCACTTCCGCCGCCGTGGCCACCACGCGATCGCCGAGCGTGAGCGCAAGTCGGTACGTACCCGGCGACACTTTGTGGCCGCGATAGCTGGCCTCGATGTAGACGCCCGGCACGCCGGCCATGGTGCCGTGTCGCATGTCCCACACGAACCGGTTGAGCCCCTTGCTGGCGGGAAGCACCGGCGCTGCCGGCGGCCCGCCATCCCACTTGCTGAAGCTCGTGTCCTTCCGCGACGAGAAGGTGCGCACCACGCGTCCGGCGGCATCGGTGATGGCCAGCGTGACCGTATCTGTCTTCTTCACCTCAGGCAACTGATAGTAGAACACGACGCCGTTGGCCGGGTTCACGCCGCGGAATGTGCTCGCGCCGGTGAAATCGGCATCGGGGTCATTGAGGTCGCTGCCGCCGTTCACCAGATACGCGGGCGTCGGCTGATACGCGTGCAGTGCCGACGTCTCCTTGCGATACTGCCGCAGCAGCGCGAGGTCGTCGAGAATCCACAACCCGCGCCCCGACGTCGCAGCGACCAGGTTGCCGTGATGCACCTTGAGATCGGTGATAGGCGCCACGGGCAGGTTGCGCTGAAACGGTGTCCACTCCGATCCACCGTTGAACGAGACATAGAGTCCCAACTCCGTTCCGGCGAAGAGCAGGTCGCGGCGCACGTCATCCTCGCGCACCACGCGCGTGAAGGCGCCGGCGGGTATGCCGCGGTCGATCTTCGTCCACGTGACGCCGTAGTCCGTGGTCTTATACAGCCCTGGCGCGTGATCGTTGAACTTGAAACGCGTCGTGGCGATGTACGCCGTGCCCTTGTCGAACGGCGAGAGCTCGATGGCGTTCACCAGGCACTCCGCGAGCCCCTTGGGCGTCACGTTCTGCCAGCTCTTGCCGCCATCGCGCGTGACATGCACGAGCCCATCGTCGCTGCCGGTCCAAATCACGCCGCGCTCAAGCGACGACTCGGCGACGTACGCGAGCGTGCCATAGTTTTCCGCGCCAACCGCTTCGTTGGTATACGGCACGCCCGGCTTGCCCTGCTTGTCCTTCTCGTTGCGCGTGAGGTCGTGAGACACCGCCGTCCACGTGCGTCCCATATCCGACGTCTTCAGCAGCACCTGCGCGCCGTGATAGAACGTGTTGGGTTCGTGCTTGCTCCAGATGATCGGCGCGTTCCAGTTGTAACGGTACTTCATGTCCTTCGCGTCGCGCCCCAGATACTGAATGGGTGCCGCCATGATGTTCGTGGATGCCGACGCTTGTGTGTCCAACACCTCGATGGTGCCTTGGTAGCTACCGCCCAGCACGTATCGTGGATTGTCGGGATCGAATGCCAGGAACGCGCTCTCACCTCCGGCCGACGGCCGCCAACTGGCGGTGGTGATGCCACCGCTGCCGAGCTCACGGCTGGCGATCACCACCGATGTGTTGTCCTGCTGCGCTGCGTAAATGCGATATGGAAAGCGATTGTCCGCGTTGAGCCGATAGAACTGCCCCGTGGGCTGCGTGCTCTGCGAGCTCCAGCTGCGGCCGCCGTCGAAGGTGATCGCCGAGCCGCCGTCGTCGGAAAGGATGAAGTTGTCGGGGTTGTCGGGGTTGATCCAGAGATTGTGGTTGTCGCCATGCTCGGTCGACAAGTCGGTCCACGACTTGCCACCGTCGTCAGAGCGCAGCGCCGGGGCGCTCAGCACATACAGGCGGTTCTCGTTCTTCGGGTCCACGAAAAGCTCGATGTAGTACCAGGCGCGCTGCACGAGCCGCGGTTCACTGGTCACCTTGCTCCAGCTCTTGCCCGCGTTGGTGGAGGCATACAACCCGCGATCGCTGCCTTCCGACTCGCTCTCGATGAGCGCGTACACCTTTTCAGGATTCGACGGGCTCGCCGCAATGGCCATCTTGCCCATCTTGTCGGGTAACCCTTCTGTCATCTTCACCCACGAGTCACCGGCATCGGTGGACTTGTACAGACCACTCCCGGGTCCGCCGCTGATGATCTTCCACGGCAGGCGGCCATGCTCCCACATCGCCGCGTACATGATGCGCGGGTTGGTGGCATCCATCGATAGCTCGACCGCGCCAGTGCGCGGGTCCACATAGAGCACCTTTTTCCACGTGGTGCCGCCATCGGTGGATTTGAATATCCCGCGCTCGGACGACGGCGCATACAGGGTGCCCTGCGCCGCGACGTACACCACGTCAGGGTTCTTCGGATGCACGACGATACGCGCGATGTGTCGCGTCTCATCGAGTCCCATCTTTTTCCACGTCTTGCCGGCATCGGTGGAGCGAAAGAGGCCGTCGCCGGAGTGCGTCATTACGCCGCGCGGCGCGTGTTCGCCCGTGCCCACGTATACGACGTTCGGATCACTCGCCGCCACGGCAATCGCACCGATGGTGCCGGTGCGGAAGAAGCCGTCGGAGATGTTCCGCCAGCTGATCCCCATGTTGGCCGTCTTCCAGACTCCGCCGCCGGTCGTGCCCATGTAATACGTCTTTGGGTCACCGACGACGCCGCTGGCAGCCACCGAGCGGCCGCCACGGAAGGGACCGATGGAGCGCCAGCGCATCGGCTTGAGCACGCTGTCCAGCGAAGGGGTCGCAGCGGGCGCGACCTGCGACGGCAGGGCCGAAGTCACAGAGGTGAGAACGAGCAGCACGAGCGCGCTGTACCGCGCGAGACGACGAGCGATCATGACAGGGAGGGTTGAGCCATGCTGATGAGCGGTGCTGAACTTCAGAGCCGGCAGCTTCAAATATGGCGCAGGCATCGACCTTCTGAAAACAGCGCTCGCCATGCCCCTCCTCTATGCGTACGTCCTCGCGCGAACGGCCACGTCGCCGTATTCTCGAACCATCCGAGGTCGATTCCGTTGTCCATCATGTCCGCAGCCGGCCAGTGACTCCACACATGAACCGCGTCCCCCGTCACACCCAGGCGCGGCCTCGCGCACTGGCCATCGCACTTGCCGCGCTGTGCATTGCCCATTCGGCCTCCGCACAACGTCCTGCCGAGCGATGGGTCGCGACGTGGACCACCAGCATGATCGGCGCGCTCCCCTACCCGTACGCGGGCGCGGGGAACGATTCCGGGCTCGTGCTCACCGGACGCACGCTCCGGCAGATCGTACGCGTGAGTGCCGGCGGCACTCGCGTACGGCTCCGGGTCTCCAACGAGTACGGACTCCGTCCGTTGATCATCAGCGCCACACGCGTCGCATTGTCGAAGGGGCGAACCACGATCGACACCACCCGCGACCGCCGCATCACGTTCAACGGACACTCATCCGTCACCATTCGCGCCGGCGCCAACATGGTGAGTGATCCCGTATCCCTCACCGTCCCCGACAACGCCGATCTCGCCATCAGCTTCTACTTTGCGGACACCACGCGTGGCACGACCCTCCACTTTGCCGCGCATCAACGCAACTATCGCTCAGTCGCCGGCAACCTGACGGCTGCCGCCGATTTTGTTGCCGACACCATCACCGAACGCTGGCACTTTGTCACCGGCGTCGATGTGGTGAATCCGCGTGTCACGGGTGTCATCGTTGCGTTCGGCAACTCGATCACCGATGGGACGGCCACCACGACAGACGCGAACACCCGCTGGCCCAACATCCTTGCGACGCGCCTGATGGCGTCGCGCGAACCGCCCAAGGCCGTCGTCAACGCGGGCATCGGTGGCAATCAGGTCACGTCGCCATTGCGCGGGCCGAGTGCATTGCAGCGCTTCGATCGGGACGTGCTGATGCAACCCGGTGTCACACATGTCATCGTGCTCGAGGGCGTCAACGACATTTCGCGCGGCACGGGCACACGCGATCCGCGCGACGACGTGTCAGCAGCAGAGCTGATCGCCGCGCATGCCCAGCTGGTGCAGCGCGCGCACGAACGCGGGCTAGTGATTCTTGGCGGCACCCTCACGCCGGTTGGCGGCATGAACGGCCTCACCCCTGAGCACATCGCGAAACGTGACGCCCTCAACGCGTGGATTCGCACCAGTGGTGTATACGACGGGGTGATTGATTTTGATCGCATTACGCGTGACCCGGCGGACACGAGCCGCTTCTTGCCCGCCTACGATTCCGGCGATCACCTGCACCCCAATGATGCGGGATACAGGGCCATGGGAGACGCGATCCATCTCGGGCTGTTTCGGAAACGGCCGCTTAGGCGTTGAGAAGTGCTGTTCGACGATCGCTTCGTCTGTTCTGCTTCGGTCAACGACGTATCAGGGACTCAGCACGATGGCAGCCATCGTACGACCGAGGATACTGAACACCGATTCGAAGCGACCCTCCGCTTTCGTCTTCGCGCCTTGGCGCGGAACACCCTGACCCTTGGCGATCACGTAGATCTTTCCTGTTCCATCATCGATCTCGTATGCGCCGGTTCCGAGCACGCCGACACTCTGCGTCACGGTGCCTTGGACGCGCACCGTCTTGCCGTCGTACTCCTGCGGCCGGTCCAGCAGGTCTTTGATCTGAATCGCCCGTGAGCACGCACTCAATCCGACCAGTACCATGCCTAGCATCAAGGTCGTTCGAGCGCGGCGTGCAAAGTCCTTTGTCATGTTGCCCCCTGCCGAGTCGGTCTGACGTGATCCATCGCCTGAAAGTTGTCTGCGAAGCTGGTCCGGCCTGCATCCAACGGCAAGTGTTGAACCCCGGATGTCGGCGCCCGGTCCCAGTTCCACCTCTACTTGATCTTCACGCGTTCAATCGTCGTCCAAAATTTCGGCACGGTGCCCTGCGTATTCGTCAGGATGGCCCATCCACCGGGTTCGAACGCAGCGATTGCGCGGCCCTTGGGAACGATCACGCGTTCGATGATTTCTCCCTGCTTGTTCACCACGTCGTAGCGTAAGCCGCCCGTGGCGGAAAGCACGGCGGTGCGCGGAACGATCCAGACATTGCCCTCGAGATCAACCTTCATCGCGCCGGGTTGGATAGCCGGTTCGTAGTCGGGCAGGTCCTTGGCTGGCACCAAGACAAATTCGGTGGTGAGTCGTCGCGGTCCATCGGGAGTCTGAATCGTTTGGGGCTTCATGGACGCCACTTGCTGCTCGAGCAGCGGCTTGATGGAATCGATGACATGTTGCTTGCCGTCATCAGTCAATCGTTTCCAGTCGAACGGCATCTTGGGGGATGTCCTCCGCGTGCCGTCGGGATCCACCCATTCCATGTGATAATCATGAGAACGAAGAATCGCGATCGTTCCATCCGGCAGGAGGCCCCACTCGTCAGCCGTTTGCGTGGGATTCACCGTGAGCTTTTGCGTAAAGTTGCCACGGTCGTCGCGACTGGCGTGGACCGATGCGTACTGCTGCACGATCTTCACCGTCGCGAGCGTATCAACTTTGCGCGTGTCGAAGTCGGCGCGCACAATCGGGGCGGAATCAATGGCTCCCGGTGCGGTCGCCGTCTTTTCCGTCATGATCTTCCGATTGAGCTCGATGAGCGCGCGATTCTGATTGGGTGGTGTGCCTTGATACACCAGGCGGCCCTTCGCATCGAGCGTCGGCGTGCCATAGATGTAGCCGACGGACAGCGTCACAATGTCCTGCGGACGCGGCAGCGCG
>JBEBIR010000176.1:0-7087 GCA_040080315.1 Gemmatimonas sp. | reverse complement strand
TTCCACGACATGCTCGATATACTCAGCCGTCTTCGCGCCCGGCTTGATACCGGGGACGAACCCACCTTGCTTCTTCAGATTTTCCGCCAGATCCACCGGATTGAAAATGATGGACGTGTAGAAATACGTGAACAGCATGATGAGCACGGCCGACAGCACGAAATACAGCCATGGATCGGGGCCCTGCGGATTGAAATACTCCGCGATTTCCTGCAGCCGCGTGTTGCCGCTGAACTGCGCCAGCGCGCCTGGAATCACGATCACCGACTGCGCGAAGATGATCGGCATCACGCCGGCCGTATTGATTCGGAGCGGAATGAAATTGCGCGCCGCCTCACGTTGCCGACCTCGCGCCATGGTGCGCTGCGGGATCTGAATCAACACCCGGCGCGCGGCCACCGTGATCGCCACCACACCGGCGACCACCGCGACCATCACCAACGCCAACGCCACCAGCGACAGCGGTGCAATGGCACCGGTCGTCACGAAGTTGGCCGTCTGGATGAGCGCCGGCCACATGCCTTCAACGATGGAGAAGAAGATGATCAGCGACGCGCCGTTGCCCAGGCCGTTCTCGGTGATCTGCTCGCCCAACCACATGACGAATATCGCGCCGGTGGTCAGGAACAGCATCATCTGCATCATGAACCACGGTCCCGGACGCGACACGGCGGCCGGTAGCGACGCGGTGAACAGCGCAAACCCGTAGGCCTGCACCAGCGCCAGCACGACTGTGAGGTAGCGTGTGTACTGCGTCAGCTTTTTCCGGCCTTCTTCATCCTTCTGCATCTTGTCGACCGTCGGCAGTACAGCGCCGCCGATCTGGACGAAGATGCTCGCCGAGATGTAGGGCATGATGCCCAGTGCGAAGACCGTCGCGCGCGACAAACCGCCGCCCACGAACATGTCATACAGATTCAGCAGCCCGTTATTCTGGCGCGTGAAGAAGTCTGTGAGCGCCTGAACGTCGATGCCGGGCGCCGTGATGTGTGCGCCAACGCGATAGATCACCAGACACAGGAACGTGAACGAGATCTTCGCCCACAGCTCCGGTGTCCGGTAGATGTTCGCGAGGGCCTGCGTCGCCTGATTGCTCTCTTGCGCCATGAGACCCGATAGTGGTCGTTAGCCGTCGATGCGGCCACCGGCCGCTTCGATTTTCGCCTTGGCCGCCGCGCTGACCTTCACGCCGCGCACCGTGAACGCACGCGCCACATCGCCATTCGACAACAGCTTCGCCGGACCATGCCCTGTCCGGATCAGCCCTGCCGCGGCCAACGTTTCGCTCGTCACTTCGTCTCCCGTCAACTGCGTCAGCGCATCCAGCCGCACGACCTGCGCATCTTCACGGAACGGGTTGGTAAACCCCCGCTTCGGAATGCGACGCGTGATCGGCATCTGGCCGCCTTCGAAGTGTGGCTTGCCGCCACCGGGTCCACCATGGCCGGAACGCGCCATGGAGCCCTTGTGACCCTTGCCAGACGTCTTACCCGTGCCCGAACCCGGACCGCGACCGATACGCTTGCGCCCACGATGCGAACCCGGTGCGGGCTGCAGGTTGTGCAGTCCGATTTTCTCGACGCTTTCCGCGCCTGCCTTATTAGCCACGTGCTTACTCCTCCACCGGTGTCACCGACACCAAGTGACGTACGTGCTTGAGCTGACCACGCAGCGAGGCGGAATCCTGCTGCACCACGCTCGCCTGATGATGACGGAGTCCGATCGCTTTGAGTGTCAAACGCATCCGCCAGTTATGGCCGATGGCGCTGCGCACCTGAGTGACCAGGACTTTTCCGGACGTCGGCGCCTGATCTTTCGGCGTCTTGGCCGGACCCTTCGACGGATGCCACACGAACGTACGCGGCATTATGCCACCTCCGCAGCGATTGGCGAGGCGCCAACAACGGCCGCCTTGCGTGGATCATGCGTTTCGGTGCGCGACTTCGCTCGCGAGCGATACCCGACCTGCGACACTTCGATCCCGCGTTCCTTGGCCACCTGCTCAACCGTGATCAGATGCGTCAGGCCGTCCAGCGCCGCCAGCACCATGTTGTGCGGGTTCGTCGAGCCCAGCGACTTCGTGAGGATGTCATGGATACCCGCGCACTCGAGAATCGCGCGCACGGCACCACCGGCAATCACACCGGCACCCGGCGCGGCTGGCTTCATCAACACCTTGCCGGCGCCGTGCTTGCCAACCACTTCGTGCGGGATCGTCGAACCGGTGAGCGGAATCATGACCATGTTGCGACGCGCGCCGTCGACGGCCTTGCGGACCGCTTCCGAAACTTCGTTCGCCTTGCCGGTGGCAAAACCCACCTTGCCCTGACCGTCGCCCACCGCGACCAGCGCGTTGAACGAGAATCGACGACCACCCTTCACCACTTTCGCGACGCGATTGATCGCAATCACGTTCTCGACCAGATCGCTCTGCTCGCGCTCCTGAGCCGGACCACGGCCACCATCGCGTCCGCCGCGACCATCGCGACCACCGCCTGGTGCGCCACCCTCACCGCCCGGACCACGACCACGACCGGCGCCACCGCCCGGACCACCACGACCCGCTCCCGGTCCGCCGCGACCGGCACCCGGGCCGCCACGACCGCCGCCTGGGCCGCCGCGACCACGTCCGCCTGGTCCGCCACCACTCCGTGCGCTGCCGCCTGGCGCGCCACCTGTTCCTGCTGCGTTTGCCATGATCAGAACTCCAGGCCGCCCTCTCGGGCGCCATCTGCCACGGCCTTCACTCGGCCGTGATACTGGTAACCGGCGCGATCGAAGACGACCTTCGAGATGCCAGCCGCCTTCGCCTTTTCCGCCGCGGCTTTGCCGACAGCGAGCGCGCGCTCCGACTTCGTGCCATTCATCCCTTCGTCGCCAACGGTCAGCAGCGTGCGCTGCGCGATGTCGTCCACGATCTGGGCGTAGATGTGCTTCACCGACCGGAACACCACGAGGCGCGGACGCTCCGGAGTGCCGTTCACTGCCTTGCGCACACGCAGGTGGCGACGCTTGCGTCGCTCTGCATCCGTGCGTGGAATCGCGATCTTCGCCATTACTTGCCTCCCGCCTTGCCGGCCTTACGCCGGACGACTTCGCCCTGATACTTGACGCCCTTGCCCTTGTACGGCTCGGGCTTGCGCAGACTGCGAATCTCCGCGGCGACCTGACCCACCAACTCCTTGCTCATGCCGTCAATCACGACCGTGGTCGGATTGGGCGCGCTGATCTTCACACCCGCTGGCGTCTTGTATTCGATCTGGTGCGAGAAGCCGAGCGACAACAACGCGCCGTACGGCTTCATTTCCGCCTTGTAGCCAACACCCATGATTTCGAGCGTCTTCTGGAACCCCTTCGTGACGCCTTCCACCATGTTCGCCACGAGCGTGCGCGTCAGTCCATGCAGCGCCTTATGACGCTCTTCCTCCGACGGTCGCGTCACCACGATCTCGGCCCCTTCCTGCGCGACCTTGATATCCGCCGGAAGCGCGCGCGACAGCTCGCCCTTCGGTCCGTTGACCTTCACCATGTTGCCGTTGATCGCCACTGTGACGCCCGCCGGAACGGGAATCGGGCGCTTGCCGATACGTGACATGTCGCCCCCTTACCAGATGAGGGCGAGCAACTCGCCCCCGGTGTTGGTGGCGCGCGCGGTACGGCCCGACATCAGTCCCTTCGACGTGCTCAGAATGGCCATACCCAGGCCATTGCGCACGCGCGGAATTTCGGACACGCCGACGTATTTCCGGAGACCCGGCGTCGAAATGCGCTTCGCTTCACGGATGACCGACTGGCCGCCGTGCGCGTACTTGAGGATGACACGAAGCACGTGCTTGCCGTCTTCGAGTTCCACCGTGCGATAGTCCTGAATGAAGCTGCTCTCCTTCAGGATACGCGCGATTTCGATCTTGATCTTCGAGACCGGCATGTCGACGCGGCGGTGCTTGGAGGCACACGCGTTGCGGATCCGCGTCAGCATGTCGGCAATGGGGTCGTTGAGACTCATGCGCTCTAGGTGCTCCTATGGTATCTGCTCGAGGCAGACCTGTAGGAAGTGAAAAGAAACTGAGTACTCAGTACTGAGTACGCAGTACTGCGGTCCTACCAACTCGCCTTGCGCACGCCCGGGATGAACCCGTTCAGCGCCATGTCGCGCAATGCGATTCTGCTCAGTCCGAAATGCCGCAGGAACCCGCGGGGACGGCCGCTCATGTTGCAGCGGTTGCGCACGCGCGTCGCCGACGAATCACGCGGCAACCGGCGCAGCGCGTTCCCCGCTTCCAGCTTCTCTTCCTGCGTGCTCTTCGGATTGTTGATGATGGCCTTCAATGCCGCGCGCTTTGGTGCATGTCGCTGCACCAACACCTTGCGCTGCGCGTTGCGGGCCAGCTTGCTCGTCTTCGCCATGTCGTATACCGGTGTCTAAGGTCAGGCAGCAGCTGCAGCAGCGGGCTGGGACACCTTCGGTGTCACCGGCTTGTCGTCACCACGGAACGGCATGCCCAGCTGATGCAACAACGCGAACGCGTGCGCATCCTTGGTCGCCGTCGTCACGAACGTGATGTCCATGCCGTGGATCGCCTCGACCATGTCGTAATTGATCTCGGGGAAAATCATCTGCTCTTTCACGCCAAGCGTGTAGTTGCCGCGTCCGTCGAACGACTTCGTGCCCAGGCCGCGGAAATCGCGGATACGCGGGCACGCCACCGTCACGAAACGATCGAAGAACTCCCACATCTTGTTGCCACGCAGCGTCACTGACGCGCCGATTTCCTGGCCTTCACGCAACCCGAAGTTGGAAATGGCCTTCTTCGCCTTGCGACGCACCGGCTTCTGTCCGGTGATCAGCGCCAGCTCCTCGACCACCACGTCCAGCAGCTTCGGCTGCTTCGCGGCTTCACCCACACCGCAATTCAGCACGATCTTCTCGAGCGTCGGAATCTCGTGGCCGTTGTCGAAACCGAACTGCTTCGCCAGCACCGCGCGCACCGACTTCTCGTAGTGCGCCTTCAGCCGCGGCGATGCAATCACCAGCCCTTCACCGGCATGCGTGCGCTTGGTAAAATCCTGCGCCTGACGCGGCTGGCCGGCCTTGGAGCTCTTCGAGCTCTTGCCACCCTTCGCCGCACCGGCACCACCCTTCGCGCCCGCTCCACCCTTGGCGCCCTTCGACGCCGCATCCTTCTTGCCGCCAGCTTTGCCGCCGGCCTTGTTGTCCTTGCTTGCCATTGTCGTAGCTCCGGGGCTTAGCGAACGCGGGAAATAACTTCACCGCTCTTCACGCCAACCCGCTCCTTGGTCCCGTCAGCATCAATGCGCGTTTTCACGCGCGTCGGCTTGCCGGACTTGGAGTCGATCAGCATGACGTTCGACGCGTGGAACGGAGCCGCCATCTCGATGATGCCGCTCGTTTCTTCCGGTCGACGCGCCTTGCGGTGCTTCTTCACGATGTTGACACCGTCCACCTTCACGCGGCCCGTCTTGGGGTAGACCATCAACACCTTGCCTTCCTTCCCCTTGTCGTCGCCACGCATCACGCGCACGATATCGCCTTTCGTCACATGGATCACTTCGCGCGACGCCTTCAGCGCATGCCGCCCGGCGCCCAGTCGCTGCCCGCGATCTGTCTTGTAGTACACGTTCTTCCGCATCTCAGAGCACCTCGGGCGCCAGCGAAACGATCTTCATGTAACGCTTCTCGCGGAGCTCGCGCGCCACGGGACCGAAGATACGCGTCGCTTTCGGCTCGCCCTTGTCGTCAATGATCACGACGGCGTTCTCGTCGAAGCGGATGTAGCTGCCGTCCTTGCGTCGCGTCTCCTTCACCGTGCGAACCACCACGGCCTTCGCGACTTCGGACTTCTTCACGGTGCCGTTCGGCAGTGCGTCCTTCACCGCCACGACGACCCGGTCACCCAGGCCCGCATAGCGGCGGCGCGTGCCACCCAGCACACGGATCACCAGGGCGCGCTTGGCACCACTGTTGTCCGCAACCTTCACGATGGATTCCTGTTGAATCATGGCTCGGTTCCCTTAGCGCGCGCGCTCAACGATCTCGACCACACGCCACCGCTTGTCTTTCGACAGCGGGCGGGTCTCCATGATGCGCACGGTGTCGCCCACTTTCGCCGAGTTCTCCTCGTCGTGCGCTTTCAGGCGACGCGTTCGCGTCACCATCTTCCCATACTGCGGATGCGGCATGCGCCGGTCGATGCGCACTACCACCGTCTTCTCCATCTTGTCGCTCACCACCAGCCCGATGCGCAACTTCCGCGCGGTGCGGTCGAGAGCAGCGCTTGGCGCCATTGCGCCATTCTGCGAGGCGCCCGTCGCGTTCTGTGTGTCTGCCATGGTTACTCTGTCCTCCGGTTAGCGGCCGCTGGCCTTAGGGGCCTTCTTCGCTGCCGCCTTCTTGGCGGCCGCCTTCTTCGCTGGCGCCTTCGCGGCCGCCTTCGGTGCTGCTACGGCCACACGCGTGATCCCCAACGCGCGCTCGCGACGCACCGTCTGCAACCGCGCGATGTCCTTACGGATGCTCCGCAGGCGCAACGGCTCCTCCAACGCCTCCGACGCACTCCGAAACTTGAGGCGGAAACGCTCCTCCTCGAACTCCGCGATACGTGCCGTCAGCTCGCTGTCATCGAGACTGCGGATCTCTTCAGCCTTCATGGGTCACCGCCTCCTCGCGCGCGACAAACTTGGTCTTCACACCCAACTTGGCGGCCGCCAGTCCCATCGCCTTCTCGGCGAGTTCCTTCGACACACCTTCGATCTCGAACATCACCCGACCCGGCTTCACCACCGCCACCCACATCTCGGGCGATCCCTTGCCCTTACCCATGCGGGTTTCCGCCGGCTTCTTCGTGATGGGCTTGTCCGGAAAAATCCGGATCCACACTTTGCCGCCGCGCTTGATGTGACGCGTCATCGCCACGCGGCACGCTTCGATCTGACGGCTTGTCACCCAACCCGGCTCCAGCGCCTGCAACCCGTATGTCCCGAAGGACAATTCGGCGCCGCGGTGCGCGAGCCCAGTCATGCGACCCTTGAACATCTTGCGGAACTTGACCCGCTTCGGACTCAGCAT
>JBEBIR010000175.1:0-7089 GCA_040080315.1 Gemmatimonas sp. | reverse complement strand
CGATCTCAATTCGGCTGAGACGCTCGAAACGCATCTGGGTGTGTTCTCCCATTTCCGCCCCAAGATCCCCGAGCAATTCCGACGCGCGCCGTTTGTCTTTCTCGCCAACATCGATCCGCGTCTGCAGTTGCAGGTGTTGGAACAGGTAGACAAGCCGCGATTGGTGGCCTGCGACACGATGAATTTCTGGATCGAGTCGCGTCGTCCCGAGCTCGTTGAACTGCTGTCGCACGTCGACCTCATCACGCTGAACGATGCCGAGGCGCGTCAGCTCACGGGCCTGTCGAATCTCGTGCAGGCCGCGCGATGGATTCTGGAGAAGGGACCGACGCACGTGCTCATCAAGAAGGGTGAGCATGGCGCGTTCATGTTCACCTCGAACAGCGTGTTCTTCGCGCCGGCGTATCCGCTCGAAGCCGTGTTCGACCCAACGGGCGCAGGCGATTCGTTCGCCGGAGGTTTCATCGGATATCTCGCGTCAACCGGAGACCTCAGCGATCGCGCGATGCGCCGTGCCGTCGTCGTCGGTTCGGCCATGGGGTCGTTCGCCGTGGAAAAGTTCTCCAACGCCCGACTGCTCGAGATCACGCGCGCAGAGATCGACGCGCGCGTCGAGGAGTTCCGCCAACTGGTGTCCTTTGACGCGGACCTCGAAAGATGACAGCCGCGAGCGGCGCCCCGCTCGACTACCGCTCGGCGGGCGTTGATATCGACGCCGCCGACGATGCCAAGCATCGGTTGGCCAAGCTCGTGCAATCCACCATGACGTCCGGCGCGCGCGGGGTGTTCGGCGGATTTGGCGGAATGTTTCGCGTGCCGGAGGGCTATCGCGCACCGCTGCTCGTGGCCAGCGCCGATGGCGTGGGGACAAAGATCAAGCTCGCGATTGAAAGCGGACGACACGACACGATCGGGCATTGCCTGGTCAATCACTGCACCAACGACATTCTCGTGCAGGGGGCGGTGCCGTTGTTCTTTCTGGACTACGTGGCGTTTGGTAAGCTCGAACCGCACGTGGTGGAAGCGGTGGTGGCCGGCGTGGCCGCGGGATGTCGCGAGAATGGGTGTGCGTTAATCGGCGGCGAGACCGCAGAGATGCCGGGCGTGTACACGCCGCCTGACTACGATCTCGCGGGGTTTGTTGTCGGCATTGTGGAGGAGGAGGCGGTGTTGGGCAGCGCGCGGGTACAGCGCGACGATGTGATGATTGCCTTGGCCAGCGACGGCCTGCACACCAACGGCTACTCGCTGGCGCGCCGTATTCTCAGCGAACGACTGCAGCTGGGGCCGCATGACGCGTTTCCCGATGCGAAAGGCGCGACGGTCGCCGACGTGATGCTCAAGGTGCATCGGTCGTATCTGACCTGTCTCAAGCCGGTGCTCACCCACATTCACGCCATGGCGCACATCACGGGCGGCGGGTTGCCCGGCAATCTGAACCGCGCGCTGCCGGATTCGCTCGACGCGAATGTGATCACGGACACATGGACCATCCCCTCGTGGTTCCGGGTACTTGAGGACGCGGGTGCTGTGCCGCGACTTGAGATGTACCGGGCATTCAACATGGGAGTGGGAATGGTGGTCATAACTTCGTCGGACAACGCGCGCCTCGTGACCCAGCAGGCCGAGCAGCACGAAATTGCCGCGTGGGAGCTGGGACGATTGATGCCCGGCACGGGCAAGGTGCGCTTTGATGGCGTGATCGCGTGAGCGCGCGTCGGGCGTCCCGCACGAGTCTTGGCATCGTGGCGGTGGGGGTGAGTCTGCTCACGACGCAGGTGGCGCGCGCGCAGGGTATCTCGCCGAACTGCACCGTGACGCCGTCGGCGGCGGGCAGTGCGGCCGATGTGTGCCGCAAGGCCGCTGACATCTTTGCGTTTGTCGTGCCGCAGGTTGGCGTGGCCTTGTCGGGCGGTAATCACGTGCTGGGCGAGGGCGGCACACTCGGTGGTTGGGGCAAGCGCACCGTGACGTTGCGTGTGACGGCGGTGGACGGGCGCGTGCCCAAGAATACCGTGCCGCTCACGCTTGGTCGCGCCAGCGCTCAGGCAGATGATTTCGGCTCGAGTCGCGCGGCCGTGCCAATGCCGTCAATCGACGCCGCTATCGGAGTATTGAGCGGCTTGCCGATGGGTGTTACCAATGTGGGTGGCGTGGACGTACTGCTTGGCGTCATTGGGTCGTCGCGTGTTTCCTCAGGCGATTTCAGATTGCGTCCACAAGGTTCGGGGTTCGCGTTGTCGTACGGCGTGCGCGTCGGCGCGTTGCAGGAGTCGGCGTTCGTACCGGGCCTCAGCGTGAGTTGGCTGCGGCGCAAGGTGCCGACGCTTGACTTGGACTACACACCCACGAACGACACGCTGCAGGTGCGCAACATGTCGCTCACCGCGAACACGCTGCGCGTCGTGGCCAGCAAGCGTTTTGTGTTGTTTGGATTTGCGGCGGGTGTCGGGCGCGACGAAATCGAAGGCGTGAGCGGAATACAGGCGGTCGTCAACGAGTCCGTGCTTGGGACTCCCACGCGTGCAGCCGTGACCTTCCCGACGTTGCGCGAGAAGGTCACGCGCAACACCGCGTTTGTGAATGCCTCCTTCGGACTGCCTATTGCGCGTCTGGTCGCGGAGTATGGTCGTTCGAGCGCAGGCACGCTGCGAGAAACGCTGAATAGCTTCGGTGGCCGGCGGGCGAACGAGATGTACGCCTACGGCTCCCTTGGCGTCACCGTCCGCTTCTGAGTTGATGGGGTCGGACGCGCCCGCCGACGACGTTCGCTTCATTCGTCGCGCGCTTGAATTGGCGGAGCGCGGAGCCGGGCAGGTCGCGCCCAATCCGATGGTCGGCGCGGTGGTGGTGCGCGAGGGACGCATCGTCGGCGAGGGATGGCACCCAAAGTATGGGGGCGATCACGCGGAGGTTGTCGCATTGCGTGAAGCGGGCGCGGCGGCGGCGGGTGCCACGCTCTACGTCACGCTCGAGCCATGCGATCATCACGGTCAGACACCGCCGTGCACTCGCGCCGTGAGGGATGCAGGTGTCTCGCGTGTGGTGTATGCGGTGGCCGATCCGACGCCGGTGGCCGCTGGCGGCGCGAAGAGGCTTCGCGAATTCGGCATCAACGTCACGTCCGGTGTGTGCGAGCGCGAAGCGCGTGATCTGATTGCGCCGTTCCTGTTTGCGGCCGTTCGCGAGGACCGGCCGTTTGTGACGCTCAAGCTGGCGACGTCGATTGACGGTGCGCTGGTCGATGCCACGCGGGCCCGTGGTTGGCTCACCGGTGTCGATGCGCGCCGTGCGGTGCATGCGTTGCGGGCGCAGGCCGATGCGATTGCCGTCGGGGTCGAAACCGTGATTGCCGACGATCCGGCGCTGACCGTGCGAGACGTGCCCCCGCCTCGCGTGGCACCCCTGCGTGTCGTGTTTGATCGTCATCTGCGAATACCGGTTACATCGGTGCTGATCCGCACGGCGCGCGATCTGCGCGTGCTGGTGATCAGCGAGGCGCCCACGGCCGAACGCACGGCGGTGCTCCACGACGCCGGGGCTTCTTCCATTAAGGTCGACTCGCTCCCGTCAGCGGTGCGGGTGCTGCGTCAGATGGGTCTTCGGCACCTGCTGGTGGAGGGCGGCGCGACCCTGGCATCGGCGTTCATGGCCGCCGGATTGGTCGACCGACTGATTACCTTTCAGGGTCCGGTCATTCTGGGGGCGGGGGCGCTGTCCGCCTTTGCGACGCTGCCATCCCAGTCGGCCGAGTCGGCACCACGGTTTCGTGTCATCGCGCGACGCGAGTTTGGCGGCGATCTGATGACCACTTACGCTGTTTCCGGAGATTGAAGAGCGGATGTTCACGGGGCTCGTCGACGACGTGGGAACCATCGACCAGGTTGCGGAAACGTCGGCGGGGCGCGAACTGCGCATTCGTTGTCGTTATCGGGACTTGGCCGACGGCGAAAGCGTAGCGGTCAACGGCGCCTGTCTCACCGTTCGTGAACACGGGATCGTCGACGACACGCACGGCTGGTTTACCGTAGCGGCCGTCGTCACCACGATTGGTCGAACCAACATCGGCCAGTGGACGGCGGGTAGCCGTGTGAATCTGGAACGCGCCATGCGGCTGGGCGACCGATTGGGTGGGCACCTGGTGCTGGGACACGTCGACGACCTCGGGACGGTCACGGGCACGACGATGCAGGATGATGCGTGGCTGATCGATCTGGCGCTGCCGTCATCACTGTGGAACCTGATGGTGGCCCATGGGTCGCTCGCCGTGGACGGCGTGAGTCTCACCGTCAATGCACTGCTCGACGCGGGCGTGCAGCTGTCAATCATCGAATACACGATGCGTCACACCACGTTGGGCGATCTCGCCCCGGGTGATCGCGTGCACGTTGAAGCCGACGTGCTGGCCAAACATGTCGAGCGATTGCTCACCCCGCAGCTTGCGCGAATGAGTGCGGAGATGCGCGCGTGACGATCGAACGGAAAGGAGAGCAGGACATGACATTCGGAACGGTGGAACAGGCACTCGCCGACATCGCCGCCGGGAAGTTCGTCGTCGTCGCCGATGACGAGGATCGTGAGAACGAAGGGGACCTGCTGTGCGCCGCCGAGTTGGTCACGCCCGACATGGTGAACTTCATGCTGGATGCGAAAGGCATGATCTGTCTGGCGATGAGCAATGCATGGGCGGATCATCTCGATCTGCAGCCGCAGGTGGATCACAACACCGAATCCATGTCGACGGCGTTTACCGTCAGCATCGATGCGGCGGCGCGGTTCGGCGTGACCACCGGCATCAGTGCCAGCGATCGCGCGACGACCATTCGGGTGGCGGTCGATCCGACGACGACACGCGCCGATCTGCGTCTGCCTGGACATATCCATCCGCTTCGCGCGCGCGACGGCGGTGTGCTGCAGCGCGTCGGTCACACCGAAGCGGCCGTTGATCTGGCGCGACTGGCCGGATTGCGCAGTGCCGGCGTCATCTGCGAGATCCTCAACAAGGACGGCACGACGGCGCGACGCCCCCAGTTGGAAGTGTTTGCGAAACAGCACGGGCTCACGTTTATCACGATTGCGCAGTTGGTGTCGTATCGGCTGCGCACCGATCGCCTGGTGCATCGCGTGGCCGATGCGCGCCTGCCCACGAAGTTTGGCGAATGGCGCATCATCGGGTACCGCAACGATGTGGACACGCGTGAACACATCGCGCTCGCGTTTGGAGAGGTGGAGCAGGGCGAGAATGTGCTGGTGCGCATGCACTCGAAGTGCCTGACCGGCGATGTCTTTCACTCCCAGCGCTGTGATTGTGGGTGGCAGTTGGATACGGCCATGCGCATGATCCAGGCCGAGGGACGAGGCGTGATCGTGTATCTCGACCAGGAAGGCCGTGGCATTGGTTTGCTCAACAAACTGAAGGCGTACGAATTGCAGGACCACGGCGCCGATACCGTGGAGGCCAACGAACAACTGGGATTCAAGGCCGATCTGCGCAACTACGGAATCGGTGCGCAGATCCTGCTTGATTTCGGTTTGCGCAGCATCCGTGTCCTCACCAACAATCCGCGAAAAATCGTCGGCCTCGACGGCTATGGGCTGGTCGTCACCGATCGCGTGCGCTTGCAGGCGCCTTCGACCGACGAGAACGCGTCGTATCTCGAGACCAAGCGCACCAAGCTTGGTCACCTGTTCGCGATCTGAGAGTGAGAACCGCATCCATGGTGTTGAGTGTCAGGAGTCCTCGGTAATGGCGGAATTCTCCGGCCAACCGCGCGGCGAGGGTCGACGCATCGTGGTCGTGGCCAGTCGCTTCAACGAGACGGTGACGATGCCGCTGGCCGAAGGTGCGGTCGAAGCGCTGGTGCGCCATGGCGTCGCCTTTGGGGACATCGACGTGCTGTGGGTGCCCGGGGCGTGGGAACTCACCGTGGCCGTGCGACGCGCGCTGGCGACCGAGCGCTACGACGCGGCCGTGACCGTCGGGGCGGTGATTCGCGGAGAGACCCCGCATTTTGATATCGTGGCCGGCGAGTCCGCGCGTGGGCTCATGGAGGTCTCGCGCGACTTCGATGTGCCCGTCACGCTCGGCTTGCTCACGACGGATACGCTCGAGCAGGCGGAAGCGCGCGCCGGCGGTGCGCACGGCAACAAGGGCGCTGATGCCGCGCTTGCCGCACTCGAACTGCTCGACTTGTTCGATCGAATCGAGCCGACCATTGACGAACTCGATGCGGAGCCGTCGTGATGGCTGATCTGCGCGACGAGCATCTATGGGACGGACCAACCGCGGAGGCGGTCACGGCGCGCGCGTCGGGGCCGGGCCGCGTGAGTGCCGCCAGTCGCACGGAACGCGTCGAGACACGCGGTCGCGCGCGCGCCTTGCAGGCGCTGTACGCGGCCGACCTGCGGGACATGACACAACTGCGCAAGATTGCCCTGAACGTGTTCGACGATTTGGCGGTGGAACCCGGTGAACGCGCGGTGGCGTCACGATTGGTCTCCACGGTGGTTGAGCACGGTCAGCAGTTGGATGCAGCCTTGGCTGATGTCACGGCCAACTGGCGCCTCGAACGCTTGGGGGTGATCGAGCGCAGCGTGTTGCGACTCGCTGCGGCCGAGTTCAAGCGAGGGGAAACGCCCGTGAAGGTGGTGCTGCAGGAGGCCGTGCATCTGGCGGAACGATACGGCACCGCGCGGAGTGCGCGATTTGTCAACGGCGTGCTGGATGCCTACGCACGTCGCCTCGGGCTGCTGTGATCGGACGTCTGCGCATTGCGGTCGTCAACTGGCAGTGTCGTGACAACCCACTGGCCGGCGGCGCCGAGATTCACCTCCATGAGATCTTCGGGCGTCTGGCCGCGCAGGGGCATGAGGTGGTGCTGCTCTGCGGAGGTTGGCCGGGATGCGCGCCGCGCGCCTCACTCGACGGCATCGAAGTGCATCGGGTCGGAACACGCGCAACGTATCCGTTCCTCGTTCGCCGTTACTGGCATCGACACCTCGCGTCGAGGGCGTTCGACGTGCTCGTCGAAGACATCAACAAGGTGCCGGTTTATACGCCCACGTGGCGCGCCCCGAAGCTGGTGGGAT
>JBEBIR010000174.1:0-7097 GCA_040080315.1 Gemmatimonas sp. | reverse complement strand
GTGCATGCGGTGGGTGCATCGCCGCTCAGCATGATCGTGCGCCACCCGGCGGCGCGCAGCTGATCCAACGATGCGCGCGCGTCATCGCGCACGCGATCACCCAGTCCGGCCGCAGCAACGATGACGCCGTCAACCGCGATATGCACCGGCGTGAGCGTGCGATCCATCGACGCAATCTCGTCTCGCACGATGTCTTCAATGACCGCCGTATCCTCGCGCACAAAGCGCGGCGAGCCAACGCGCACGCGGCGCCCGTCAACGACGCCCGAGAGTCCGCCGCCCGCGACATGATGCGACTCCTGCACCACACCACGCGGCACGTCCGTCCAGGCGCGACGAAAGCCATCGGCGAGTGGATGCGAAGATCCCTCTTCCAGCGCCAGAACCAGCGGCTTCACCCACTCTGGCCCCACCCAGGCCACCAAGGCGGTCACCCCCTCGGTGATCGTGCCCGTCTTGTCCAGCACCAGCGTGGCCGGCCTCGCAAGCAGTTCGACCGCGTCACCGCCCTTGATCAACATGCCACGCCCCGCGGCGCGCCCAACGGCGACCGTTATCGCCAGCGGCGTCGCCAACGCCAGCGCACAGGGACACGTGACAATGAGCAGCGCAATGGCATCGTCCAGCGCCGACGCGGAGTTGAGCTGCCACTTGAAGCCCCAGGTGAGGGCCGCAGCGGTCAGGACAATGGCCACAAAGATTCCGGCCATGCGATTGGCCAGTTGCACCACCGGCGCGCGCCGACCGGCGCTCTCCTCAACCTGACGCATCAGTCTGGCGATACGGCTCGACTCGCCTGATTCATCCACCCGCACGCGCAATGGTGACTCGGCGTTGTGCGTTCCGGCGAAGACTCGCTCGCCGCTCGCCACCCGCACCGGACGCGATTCGCCGGTGAGGAGCGCCGCGTTCACCGACGAACGGCCACTGATGACCGTACCGTCCGCCGCGAAGCTTTCGCCGGCGCGCACATCCAGCACCATGCCGGGCAACAGCGCATCCGATGGGATGTCATGCACTCCCGCGTCATCCACGATGCGCGCTGATATCGGCGCCACCGCGTGCAGCAGCTCGGCCGCGTCAACGGCCATGCGCTGACCGCGCTGCTGCAGAAAGCGGCCCACCAGCAGCGCGAAGATCAGAATGGCCAGACCATCGAAGTACACCGGGCCCGTGTCGGTCATGGTATTGACCGCGCCGCGCACCAGCCCCACCGCCAACGCAATGGCGATGGGCAAATCCATATGCAACGAGCGCGTTCGCAGCGCCGCGAATGCGCCGGTAAAAAAGACCCGACCCGGCCACGCGAAGGCGGGCACGATCAGTCCGAAGCTGATCCACCGGAAGAAGCGCGTGAACTGCGCGTCCATGCCGTTCAACTCACCGCTGTACAGCGCGAGCGCTGCCAGCATGATGTTGATGGCGATCGCGCCGGCGATGCCGATGCGCACGAGCATGGCACGATCTTCCTGACGGCGCATCACATCGCGGGACACCCCACGAAACGGATGCGGTGAATAGCCGAGGCTGTCCAGCGCACGCGCAACGCGCGAAAGTGGCACGGTGGATCGATCCCATTCCACCACGGCCAGCGAGCGACGCACGTCGAGCTCAGCGCGCACGACGCCCCGCACCACCAACGGGACACGCTCCACCAGCCACACGCACGATGCACAATGCACGCCTTCGAGATACAACTCCACGCGCGACAGTCCGTCGGCGTTCCTCCGCACGTAGCGTTCAACGAACGCGGGATGATCAAACTCCTCGTAGTTACGACCCGTGGCACGCACCGGCGCTTCACGTCGCTCGACAAACGCGTAGTAGCGGTCGAGACCGTGCTCGTGCAACACCGAAAAGACCGCGCTGCAACCGGTGCAACAAAATTGACGCGTCTCTCCCTCGGCAATCAAGCCGGAGGGCACGGGCAGCCCGCAATGCGCACAGTCCACGTCCGCCGCCGCCGTCGCGATCGGCGCTGACGACGTGTATCGCAGCGCGTCAGTGGCCATGCGTCGCCATGTCCGTGGAGACCGACGGTGCGGGCGCCATGGTCAATCGTCCACTGAGCGCGAGCAATCCCATCAACATGACGGTCAGCGCACCCAATGTCGGTAGCTTGCGTCGCAGCGGACCAAACACACGTTGCGCGCCCAAGCCGATGGCCACCAGCGCGGGAACGGTGCCCAGCCAGAACACGGCCATCACGAACATCCCACTGCGCGCGGAACCAGTGCCACCGGCCGACGCCACGAACACGTACAGCCATCCGCACGGCAGCAGCGTGGTGCCCAAGCCGGTCAGAGCAGCGCGCACGGCGACCGGCTGCGCGCGCATGCTGCTCAGCAGGCGTCCGAGCGTGCGCTGCCAGCGCACCAGGAGCGCAGACGAACCGAATCCCAGTCTCACGCCGCGCTGCGCGGCAATAGTGCTCACGCCCCAACCGATCATCAGGGCGCCGGCGACAATCGTGGCTGTGTGGGTGAAGCCGACGAGCGCGCCGAGTCGAGTCACCCCCGCGCCGAGCGCGCCGGCGATGGCACCCAGCAGCAGGTAGGAGACGAGTCGTCCGATGTTGTACAGCGCATGCGCGCGCACAGACGCTGCGTCGGCGCCTGCTCCACTGGAGTACATGCACACAAAGCCGCCGCACATGGCGGCGCAGTGCACGCTGCCAAGCAAACTGGCAGTCAGGATGCCGAGGGTTGCGCCGATCACGGCTGGCGATCGCTCTGGTGCGCTGTGTCGAGACTAATCGGTGTCGACCCCACACCAGCAATGTCGGTACGGGTGCTGGCGATAAAGTGCTCACGCCCGCGCACCGCGTCGACGCGCACCTCCCACTGCCCGGGGATGCGAGCGGCGAGGATGGACTGGTACCGGCCCGGGCCGACCTCCGTGAGGACCAGCGACACCAGATCGTTCGAGCGAACATTGGCCAGCGCTACTACCGTGACCGTGGCTCCTTGCACCGGTTGTCGACGCGAGTCGAGCAGCGTGACCGTGAGCATCGGGTGACCAACCATATCCTCCGCGACAATGGTCGACGTGGCGGTCCACCCCAACGAATCGCTTCGACGTTCCTCGGCGATGGTGGAATCGAACGCGACCGCTTTCTGGTAGTAGTCCGGCTCGATCGCGAACGAGGGATCGCTGGTCGCGATGCGCATGACCACGAGATTGGCAATCACTGTGGCGGCCAATACGACGACGACGCCAATAGGCCACCCCATGCCCGGCTTCATCGCGTGCCCCCATCGGACGGACCGAGCAACCGATAGTTGACCGTCTCAGCGAAACCGTTGCCGTCCGTGAAGATCATCCGAACGCGACGCTCACCGTTCGCGAACGCCTTGCGCGGCATCAGCACGAACACACTCGTGGTGCGCGTCGCGCCCCCCGCCACGATCAACGGATTCTCAGGTGCCACGACCGAGACCTCGGACGTGTCGACACCGGTGCCGTCGAGTCCTTCGAACGCCAGTGTATACTGTCGCTCGCTCCCGCCACGATTCGTGATCTTGACGCGGATCTGATTGGACACGCGTCCATCAGCCTCTTCCGAGAACGGCGCATCGACCGCCCGCAGGACCGTGATGTCTGCCGACGCCTTCATGAACAGCGCGACGGCCAGCCCGCCCAGCAGGAGCGCCAGCACCGTGGGATACAGCACCGTCCGCAGGCGCAGCAGTTTGCGAGGTTTGCCGGCAATCGCATCCTGCGAAGAATACCGAATGAGACCGGTGGGCTTGCCGACTTTCGTCATCACATCATCGCAGGCGTCGATGCACTGGGTGCAATGCACGCACTCCATCTGCAGACCATTGCGAATGTCGATGCCGGTGGGGCACGTCTGCACGCAGGCCCCACAGTCGATGCAGTCCCCGGCCTTCGGATCGCGGTCGTGCACGCCGAGCGCGCGCGGTTCACCGCGGGTGTAGTCATACGCCACAATCACCGATTGTCGGTCGATCAGCGCCGACTGCCAGCGACCATACGGGCATACGATCAGACAGGTCTGCTCGCGGAAGTACGTGAAGTTGAACCAGACGATGCCAGTGAACACCACCACGAAGAAGAACGCCGTGGGGTGCTGCGACGGAGATCTCGCCACCCAGTGATAGAGATTCTCGGTGCCGACAAAGAACGCCAGCAGCGTATGCGACACGAACAGTGAGAGGAGGAAAAACGTGACATACTTGGCAATGCGTCGCGGAGTGAACCACGCGTTCCGCTTGTCCAGATTGCGCGAGCCGGTGTATCCGCCATCGAACCAGCGTCCGATGGGGCGAAACAGATACTCGAGATAGACCGTTTGCGGACAGGCCCATCCGCACCACGCGCGTCCGAAGAATGCCGTGAGCAGAAATATTCCAATCACCCCACTCCCCAGCACGAGCATGAACAACAGCGTGTCGGTGGGAAGAAACGTGTAACCCATCAGGGTGAACTGTCGTCGCGGCAGGTCCATCAGAAAGATCGGCTTGCCGAGGAATCGCAGGTGCGGCGCCGCAAAGAAGAGCACCATGAGCGCGTAGGCGACCGCGCGCCGTCGGTTCCACCATTTCCCGTGCGAGGGCTTGGGACGGATCCAACGGCGCGAGCCGTCTTCGTTCATCGTGGGCAGAACGCGCATTACGGTTGCACCAGCACTCCCTGCGGAGCCTTCGGGTTGGCGGGATTCGTTCCGCGCAGCGTCACCACGTAGGCAACCACTCGTTCGACATCTTTCGGCTTCAGGATCTTGCCCCACGGCGGCATGCCCTTCGCGAGTACCCCATTGACCACGGTGGTGTACATGCTGTCAACGCCGGCGCCGTGAATCCAGTAATTGTCGGCCAGGTTGGGACCGATCAATCCACCGCCATCGGCGCGGTGACAGGAGACACAGTTCTTCGTGAACACCTCCTTGCCCTCCTCCACCTCCTCGCGGTTCTTCACCAGCGCGAGCAGCCGATCAACCGAGGGCCCACCGGTGGGCGCGGGATGCGCCGCGGCAAACGCGGCCATGTCGGCCTCGTAGTCGGCGATGCGCCCCTTGCCGTTGCCCACCGGTCCGACGTTGAAATAGTAGATGACGGAGAAGATCACCGTGGCGGCAAAGGTGAGCAGCCACCAGCGCGGCATCGGATTGTCGTACTCCTGAATGCCATCGTATTCATGCTCCAATACTTGCGGTGCCTTGCCCTTCGTATCGTTCGAGGCCACGGGTTAGCCCTCCTGGGTGCGCGACGCCGATACCGGCAGCGTCACGGGAAGTTCGTCGTTGAGCGGAATCATCGCGGCGTCCTGCAGTTCTCGGCGTCGCGACGGCGCCCAGGTGCGGATCACGATGGCGATGAACACCGCGAGAAAGATCAGCAGCGCGATCTGGGCGTACATCGACAGACCCGCATTGCCCATGATGTCAGAGAGTTTCATCGCGGAACCGCCGCACTCGCGGTTGTTGTCGCCTTGATATCCATCCCCAGTCGCTGCAGGTACGCCACGATGGCCACCATCTGCTTGTCTTCGAGTCCTTGCGGACCACCCTGCTCGACAATCGCAGCGGCAATGGACGCGGCCTGCGCGCGGGCCATCGCCGGCGCGGTCTTCACGGCCTCACCATAGGGAACGCCCAGCATGACCATCGCATCGACGCGCGACTGGATCTGCTCGAAGTCGATCGACTTCGTCAGGAATTGCGCGTAGGACGGCATGATCGACTTGGCGACCACCGCGCGCGGATCCTCGAAGTGTCGGACATGCCAGAGGTGCGGGTACTTGCCCCCCTCTCGCGCGAGATCCGGACCGATGCGGCGCGAGCCCCACAGGAACGGATGATCGTACACCGACTCGCCCGGCTTTGAGTACTCACCGAAGCGTTCCGTCTCATACCGAAACGGCCGCACCATCTGCGAATGACAATTGAAGCAGCCTTCCGCGATGTAGATGTCGCGGCCCGCGAGTTCGAGCGGCGTGTAGGGTTTGACCGATGCAATCGTCGGGACGTTCGACTTGATGAGGAACGTTGGAATGATCTCGAACAGCGACGCCACCACCACCGCCAGCACCGTCAACACGGTGAACAGCATGGGCGCGCGCTCCCACTTCCGGTGCCATTCCGTGCCCTTGAAGCTGGCCCACACGCCGCCGGTCGTGGCCGACGCCGCCGGCACGTAGGTCTTGCTGAGTGGCGCCGCTTCGATGACCGGCACCGCGTAGGCCGCCGGACGCCGCCGCCACGTCATGATGACATTCCAACCGAAGATCAGCGTGCCCGTGAAGTAGAGCAGGCCACCCACCACCCGCATCCAGTACATCGGCATCAGCTTGAGCACCGTCTCAATGAAGTCCGGATACGCCAAGCGGCCGGTCTCATCGAATGCACGCCACATCAACCCCTGCGTTACGCCGGCGCTGTAGATCGCGACCACGTACAGCACGAGACCCACTGACGCAATCCAGAAGTGCACTTCCATGGCGCGCTTGTTGTAGATCTCCGTCTGGAAAATGCGCGGCAGCAGCCAGTACGTCATGCCGAACGCCATGAAGCCGTTCCAGCCAAGGGCGCCGGTGTGGACGTGCGCGATGATCCAATCGGTATAGTGCGAGAGCGCATTCACGCTCTTGATCGAGAGCATCGGGCCCTCGAACGTCGACATGCCGTACGCTGTGATGGCGACGACGAAGAACTTGAGGATCGGATCCTGCGCGACCTTGTGCCAAGCCCCGCGCAACGTGAGCAACCCGTTGATCATGCCGCCCCACGAGGGCGCCCAGAGCATCACCGAGAACAACATGCCTACGGTCGACGCCCACTCGGGCAGCGCCGTGTAATGCAGATGGTGCGGGCCGGCCCAGATGTACATGAACACCAGCGACCAGAAATGCAGAATCGACAGCCGGTACGAAAACACCGGCCCCTCGGCGGCCTTGGGCATGAAGTAGTACATCAGTCCCAGGAACGGCGTGGTGAGGAAGAACGCCACGGCGTTGTGCCCATACCACCACTGCATGAACGCGTCCTGCACACCCGCATAGATGCTGTAGCTCTTGAACAGCCCCGCAGGAACCGAGAGGTTGTTGAAGATGTGCAGGATGGCCACCGTCACGAT
>JBEBIR010000173.1:0-7141 GCA_040080315.1 Gemmatimonas sp. | reverse complement strand
CTCGAGATCAGCGTGAACGAGTTCGAGCGACCTCAGCCACGCCAGAGGATGGTTGAGATGGCAAGGATGGACGCCGCCGCCGCAACCCCAACACCCCTCAGTGAAGGCATGTCGAGCGTCGCCGTCAGCGTGAGTACCCGATGGAGATTTGTGAAGTAGGTGAAGTCAGCCCTCACGAATCTGCTCAGACAGACTTGTTCCACGTGAAACACGGCCCGGCGGCATGGTGACCGCGAGGTATCACCCGTATACTTCGCCTCCCCGAGTCCCCTTCGCCGTCGTTGCCTCTCACCGTACCGCCTCCGCCTGTGGGCCGCATTCTCGCTATTGCCAATCAGAAGGGTGGGGTCGGTAAAACGACCACCGCCGTGAACCTCGCGGCGTCGCTCGCCGTTGCCGAAGAGCGCGTGCTTCTCATCGATGCCGACCCTCAGGGCAATGCAACAAGCGGCTGTGGCCTCGCGCGTGACGGCTTCGCGGCAACCACCTACGAAGTCCTCATCGGCGATGCTGCGTTCGACGACGCACTCGTACGCGGTGTTCAGTTCAGGCACTTGGATGTCATGCCCGCGACGCCAGATCTCGCCGGCGCCGAAGTGGAACTGGTTGACGATCCCGAGCGCGTCACACGCATGCGTCGCGTTCTGGCGCCGGTACGCGATCGCTATGACTACATCCTCATCGACTGCCCGCCATCCCTCACGTTGATCACCCTCAACATGCTGGTGGCGGCCGACGCCGTCCTTATTCCGCTCCAGTGCGAGTACTACGCTCTGGAGGGAATCTCGCAGCTGATGGCCACGGTGCAGCGGGTCCAGGAGTCGCTCAACCCGGACTTGCACGTCGACAGCGTCTTGCTCACCATGTTCGACGCACGCCTCAACCTCTCTCGTCAAGTGGCCGCCGACGCGCGCGAACACTTTGGCGAACGCGTCTTCAAGACGGTCATTCCGCGCAATATCCGTCTGGCAGAAGCACCGAGCTTTGGCAAACCCATTGTTGTTTACGATGTCGCGTCGGTAGGCGCACAGGCCTACATGGCCGTGGCCCGCGAGCTGCTCAACCGCGATCACGCGGCCGTCGTTGATTCACCAACCGTCGTCCACCTCGAGCAGTCAGCCGCGCCCTCCGCCGCCTCACATGAATCCGCCTGAACCGCCTCGTCGACTCGGTCGTGGCCTGGACGCACTCCTCGCACGCAAGGACTCGTCGCGAGACGCTGCACGGGCTTCGCGTGAGACCGACTCACCACAGACGCCCGAACACACACCGAATCACACGCTCAGATCGGTTCCGATCTCCCAGATCCGCGCCAATCCCTTCCAGCCCCGCAAGGAATTCCGCCCAGAGGAGCTGGCAGACCTTGAATCGAGTCTGCGCACCAACGGATTGCTGCAACCGATAACCGTGCGCCCGGCTCCGACTGGATCCGGCTTCGAACTCATCGCCGGAGAGCGGCGTTTCCGCGCCGCAACCAGGCTCGGCTGGACAGAAATTCCGGCCCTCGTTCGCGAGACCGACGACCAGACGCTGCTCACGCTCGCCATGGTCGAGAATCTCCAGCGTTCGGACCTCGATCCCATTGAGGAAGCCGACGGCTACCACCGCCTCATGGACGAGTTCCAACTCTCTCAACAAGAAGTTGCCGATGTCGTCGGTAAGGATCGATCGACGGTCGCCAACGCACTCCGACTGAGGCAGCTACCCGCAGCCGTACGCAGACTCCTGCAGGAGAAACAACTGTCAGCAGGCCATGCGCGGGCCCTGCTTCCACTGGGAACCGAGCGGGCCATCATCGATCTCGCTCGACTCGCCGTCACCGAAGGACTCTCGGTTCGCGAAGTGGAACGTCGGGTTCAGGTCGGCCGACCCAAGCCTGCGACATCGGGCAGAAAGTCGAGCCCCGAACGCGCAGCGCCTGGCGCCAACACCGCCGAGTTGCGGCGAATCGAAGAGCTGCTCCGAAAGAAGCTGCAGACCGGTGTCAGCATTCACCTCTCGGCGAAAGATCGTGGCGACGTTCGGATAGCGTTCTTCTCCAACGACGACCTTGAGCGGGTTCTCGAAGTCCTGGGCGTTAGCCTCGACTCTTAGCAACATCACGGAGACACCAATGAGCCATTATCGACGCATTTCTCAGCATTTTCGCGTTCGGGTTGCTGTCGTCATCGCCGTTGGCATGCTCGCGGCGTGCGGGGGCAAGTCGGCCGATTCTGTGGATTCGACAAAGTCAGGGCCGAAGTTGCGAGTCGCCTTGCTCACGCCCGGCCCGATCTCTGATCAGGCGTGGAATGGCGGCGCCTATGACGGCCTGATCGCCATGCGCGATTCACTCGGCGCGGAGACCTCGCACATCCAGACCAAGACGCCGGCAGAGTTCGAGGAAAATTTCCGACAGTACGGCGCGCAGGGCTACTCGATCGTGTTCGGACATGGCTTCGAATTCCAGGACGCGGCCGTACGCGTTGCTCCGGCGTATCCGAAGACGATCTACATCGTGACCTCCGGGCGCGTGACCGCGCCGAACGTCGCCGGCATCAGCTTCGCGTTTGAAGAAGCGTCGTATCAGGCCGGCATCATTGCCGGCGCGACGACGAAAACGAATACGGTCGGACTGATTGGTGGCACCGAACTCCCACCGGTGAAAGCCAGCTTCATCGCGTTCGCGCGCGGTGCGCAGTCGATCAATCCGAAAGTGAAAGTGATTACCTCCTACATCGGGAATTGGGACGACGTCAGCGCTGGCAAGGAGCAGGCACTCGCGCAGATCGCGCGCGGCGCCGACATCATCTTCCAGAACGCCGACGCCGCAGGACTGGGTGTTTTTCAGGCGGTACGGGACAAGAAGGTGTTCGCGTTCGGCGCGAACGCGAATCAGAATCCTGTTGCACCCGACGTGATCCTGGGCAGCGTTGTCATCGACTTGCCGAAAGCGTTCCTGCAAATCGGACGTGAAGTGCAGAACGGCACGTTTCATGGCCGCGTCATCAATCTTGGCGTGCGGGACGACGTCATCCGACTCATCCTCAATCCACAGCTCGTCGCGCGCATCCCCGCGACGGCAATCGCGGCCTCCGACTCAGTCGGCGCGCTGCTCAAGGCTGGCACGTTTCGCGCGCTCGACGACATTCTGCACGGTGCCGACACCGCGAAACCCATCAAGCCGTGATCGCATCCGATCAGTCCGTCGCCACGGCCTCACTGCGTGAGGTGGCGATTGCCCTTGATGCCGAGTTGCGCACCACGGAGATCCCCGATTTTTCGGGAGCGATGAACGGACTGCAAGTCGCGAACGACGGCCACATCTCGCGGGTAGCGGTTGCGGTCGATGCGTCGATGGCAGCGGTCGCCGAGGCCGCCGTACTTAAAGCAGATCTGCTGATCGTGCATCACGGACTGTTCTGGAATGGCGCGCAACCGCTGGTCGGCCCGCGCTATCATAAGCTGCGCGCGCTGCTGTCGAACAACATCGCGGTCTACAGCACGCACCTGCCGTTGGATGCGCATCCGGTGCTGGGCAACAACGTCCGCTTGGCCGAGGCGCTGGGACTCACGCCCTCCGGCGGTTTCGGACGGTACAAAACAATCGACATTGCGGTGTGCGGCGAGTGCGACGAACTCGCCGGTGTGCTCGTTGATCGCGTCCAGGCGTTTAGTGCGCGCTACGGTGGCGTCGTGCGCACGTCGATCCCGGTGGAGGGGCGACGGACGCGAAACTGGGCCATCGTGACCGGCGGCGGTGCGTCGACCGATACCCTGCGTGAAGCGCAGGAACGTGGCATTGACACGCTGATTGTTGGCGAAGGACCGCACCACACCACGGTCGACGCGCAAGAGCACGACTTGCTGATCATTTATGCCGGACACTACGCGACAGAAACGCTTGGCGTGCAGGCGCTCGGCGCGTGGATCGAGTCACGCTTCGGGTTGCCCTGGAGTTTCCTGCATCTTCCCACCGGCTCCTGATCCCCACGACTCGTGACGCGCTCGGTGTTGTGACGGCCGCGCCCACTGCGGCATCCCCTCACGGGAGCGTGTTGCTGTCGCTGGAAGGGATCACGCGCCGGTTTGGTGATGTCGTCGCGTTGGACAATGCCTCGTTTGCCGTGCGCGCCGGTACGGTGCACGCGTTGCTCGGCGAAAACGGCGCGGGCAAGACGACGTTGATGCGTGTGGCCTTCGGTCTGCTCGCCGCCGACACTGGGGTCGTTCGTGTGCGTGGTACCTCTCGATCCATCGCGTCGCCCGCAGCGGCGTTCGATCTCGGAATTGGCATGGTGCATCAGCATTTCACGCTGGTGCCCGCGATGACGGTCGCCGAGAACGTGGCACTCGGCGGTCACGGTCGATTCGATCCGACGGCTGCCGTGCAGCGAGTTCGCGATGTGGCTGAGCGAACCGGCCTGGCACTCGATGCCAGTGCGTTGGTATCCACGTTGAATGTAGGTGCGCAACAGCGATGCGAGATCGTCAAGGCGTTGGCGCGGGATGTCAAACTGTTGATCCTTGATGAACCAACAGCCGTGCTGGCGCCGCCAGAGGCCGCCGACTTGCTGCGCTGGATTCGCACGTTCGCCAACGCGGGCAACGCGGTTGTGTTGATCACGCACAAATTGCGCGACGCGTTGGCGGTGGCCGACGATGTCACCGTGCTTCGTCGAGGACGGACCGTGCTCACGGCATCGGCGGCCGAGACGACGCAAGACGCGTTGCGGTTAGCAATGGTCGGTGCGGCGCTCGATGAAAGCACGGCCCATTCGCATCCTGCCACGAGCGTGGCCAAGAACGCTCCAGTCCTGCTGTCAGCGGCGAGCGTGCGCTTCGTCGACGCGCGCGGTGCGGTACGCGTTCGTGATGTCACGCTCGATGTGCATGCTGGCGAGATCGTGGGAATCGCGGCAGTCGAAGGGGCTGGGCAGCACGAACTGTTGCGTCTGCTGGCCGGCCGACTCGAACCACGGCAAGGACGGATCACCCGTCCGGCGCATCTCGGTTTCGTGCCCGAAGACCGACATCGTGACGCGTTGTTGCTGGATGCACCGCTCGACGAGAACATCGCGTTGCGCGGAGCTGGGCGGCGACGCGGATGGATGCCGTGGCGCGCCATTCGGGAGGCGACGACCGCGCTGCTTGCCGAACGCGACGTGCGGGCGAGCGGACCGCGTGCATTGGCGCGCACGCTGTCGGGCGGCAATCAGCAGAAACTGATACTCGGACGGGAACTGGCCGACGCGCCGGAGGCCCTGGTGGTGGAGAATCCCACCCGCGGGCTCGACTTTCAGGCGACCGCGACGGTGCTGGAGGCGCTCCGCGACGCGCGCACGAACGGCGCGGCTGTCGTGCTGTACTCCAGCGACATCGACGAAGTCCTGCAGTTGGCCGATCGCGTGTTCGTGATGTTTGGCGGACAACTGGGAGAGACCGCGCGGGACCGCGATGCGGTCGGACGCGCGATGCTGGGCTCTTCGTGAACGCACCGTCATGGCGCGCGCGCGGCATTCGCGCGCTGGGGCGCGTCGCGCTGTTTGCAGTGGCTGCGCTCGTGCTGCTCTCGGTACTCCTGGTGCTGACCGGACACGCGCCGTGGCCCGCGTTGTCGGCGCTGGTGTCTGGCGCATTTGGTTCGAGTTATGCGCTGTCGTCGACCGCTGTGCGCGCGGTGCCCCTGGCGCTCGCCGGATTGGCCGTGGCGGTGGCATTTCGTGCCGGTCTGCTCAACATCGGCGCGGAAGGGCAGCTGCTGATTGGTGCGTGTGCGGCGACCGCGACGGGTGCACTGTTGCTGGACACTCCGCGCATGTTGGCGTTGCCGCTCATGTTGGCGACGGGTGCCTTGGCGGGCGCTGCGTGGGCACTGGTCGCTGCGGAGTTGCGGCGCCGCTTCGGCGTGCTGGAAGTGATCAGCACCATCATGCTCAACTTCATCGCGCTCTCGATCACCGGATGGTTGGTGCGCGGTCCGTTGCAGGAACCTACGCGCATCTACCCGCAGTCCACATCACTGCCGCTGTCACAGCAGTTGCCAATACTGATTCCCGGCACGCGTGTGCACCTAGGGCTGCTCGTGGTCGTCGTGCTGGCGGCGGGATTGTGGTGGTGGTTGCGGGCGAGTGCCGGCGGATTTCGCTTGCGCGTCGTTGGTGCGAATCCGTTGGCCGCGGCGAGCGCCGGCCTCATTCCGGTTTCGCGCACCGTGTTGATCGCGTTTCTGCTCAGTGGCGCACTGGCCGGCTTGGCTGGCAGCGTCGAACTGACCGGGGTCACCTACGCGCTCTACGAGAATTTCTCTCCGGGTTACGGTTACACCGCCATCGCAGTCGCGCTGCTGGCGCGTCTCAATCCGCTGTCGGTGCTTGGCACCGCGCTGATGTTCGGCGCGCTTGAGGCTGGCGCCAGCGCCATGCAGCGAAACGCGGCGGTGCCGAGTGTGGTGGTCTCCGTGGTTGAGGCCTCACTCATTTTGCTGGTGGTCGCGGCCGATCACATGCGATCGCGCACATCCAGCAGAGCCGAGGTGAGCGTCTGATGGTTGTCAGAGTGTCGCATTCATGATGACGGCCGACGGATCAGACGCGCTTGGTGGCTTTCTGGAAGCCACCGTGCGTTATGCGACACCGCTGGGTTTTGCGGCACTCGGTGAGTGTGTCAGCGAGCGAGCGGGCGTGATCAACATCGGACTCGAAGGCGCAATTATCGCGGGTGCACTGGGCGGCACCATCGCTGCCGGAATCGCCGGACCCGAAATCGGCTTCCTTGCTGGCATTGGCGCCGGACTGTTGATCGCCTGTCTGTTTGCGTTCTTCACCGTGTGGCTGCGCGCGGATCAGATCATCACCGGAACCGCAATCACGATGTTGGCGTTGGGGCTCACGGGCACCATCTATCGCACCGTGTACGGCGCGGGCGGTGTTGCGCTATCAACTCCGACCGTTGGAGTGCTGGCGGTGCCGGGACTGTCGTCGTTGCCGATTATTGGTCGTGCGCTGTTTGCGCAGCCTGCCGTGACCTACCTGTTGTATGTGCTTGCGCCGGCGATTGCGTGGTGGATGGCGCGCACCCACAGCGGGTTGGCGACCCGGGCGATGGGTGAGTCGCCAGACGCCGCGATTGCGGCTGGCATTCGACCGCGCCTGGTGCAAAC
>JBEBIR010000940.1:0-1501 GCA_040080315.1 Gemmatimonas sp. | reverse complement strand
TTCGCGACTCCTTCTGGATTGACCGCCGGCTTTGTCGTGGTGCACAAGGGGGTCATTGTCGCTGAACGCTACGCCAATGGCGCGCACCAGGACATGCAGTTGGAAAGCTGGTCGATGGGGAAGAGCATCACCGGCACGCTCATTGGCATTCTGATACAGCAGGGCGCATTGCGGCTGGAAGATCCGGCGCCGGTGCCCGAGTGGTACAAGACACCGAACGACCCACGTGCGCGTATTCGCCTGATGGATGTGATGCGGATGTCGAGCGGACTTCGCATGAGTCGGGGAAGTCCGGAGGACATTCCCGGATACCACGATCACGATCTCATCTACACCGGCGCCATCGACGCATATCAGTTCGCCACCACTCGGCCACTCCAGTTCGAGCCGAACACGTTTGGGCGTTATCGCAATTCCGATCCGATGACGCTTGGACTCATCATCCGTGACGCCGTGCGGAAACGCGGTGAGGAGTACCTCACGTGGCCGCAACGGGCGCTCTTTGACAAAATCGGTATTCGTCGGCAGGTGCTGGAAACCGATCCGTACGGAAACTTTCTGCTCAGTGGATACGACTACGGCACGGCGCGAAATTGGGCGCGCATCGGCCTCCTGTATCTGAACGACGGCGTGTGGGGTGGCGAGCGACTGCTACCTGAAGGATTCGTGCAGTTTGTTGCCACGCCGGCGCCCGCATGGCGTGACTCCACGTATGGCGGCATGGTGTGGGTGAATGCCCGCGGACAGGCGAACGTGCCGCGCGATGCCTACATGTTCCGCGGTGCGGGAGGTCAGGAAACGTATGTGGTGCCGTCGCGTGACCTGGTTGTCGTGCGCATGGGTCATTTCCCGGGCGCCCGAACTGGAGCCGCGGACTTGCAGAACGCACTGGCGCTATTGACGGAGGCGATACCGGCGCGAACAACACGCCCCTAATTGAAAGACTGAGATTCAGCGTCGTCCAGTGGCGCTGATTGCGGCGATCACCGACGCGGGAATTCGCGCGATGGTGACGTGTTTGGGACCATCACCGATCGGCATTCGTACAAGCTCCTTCCGCTCGCGAATGGAGATGATTGACAGGTCATCGCTCCGCGTGTTGGTGATCAGGCAGACGTTGCCGTTGTCGGCTGTTTCGGCCCACCCGGGAGCGTCGCCAACCGGGATCGTGGTCAGCAGTTTCAGGTCCGGCGCACTGACCAACGCTGCATAGTCTGAAGCGCGTCCCGCCAGACACAGCGTCCGGCCATCATCGGTGAGCGCGAGTCCGTGATGTGGCGCTTCAAAGTCAGCGTCGGCGGCCGTGATGCCCGGCTTCACCGGAAGTTCGAGACGCCGAGTGAACGCGCGCGCCGACAGGTCGTAGTAGGCGACGGCGTGCTGATTGGCCAACTGCGCGTACAGACCCTTTTCGTCAGGAGCGAAGTGCCACGGACGAATCGCGTTCTCCGTGCGGATCCGTTCGCGCACCTGCATCGTGGTCACATCCACGACGGTCACT
>JBEBIR010000939.1:0-1504 GCA_040080315.1 Gemmatimonas sp. | reverse complement strand
CACCTGGCTGGGTCGCCTTGACGATGTGCGCGACTCGTTGCGCGCGCTGTCGCTGACCACCTACGCCACCGACACGAAGGAAGGCGCGCTGGGATTCGGCCCGCTGGTCGCGCCGGTGTCCGGCGGTGAACAATCCGAACGCACCATGGGGTTGCAGCTGGTGCATGGCCAGTACTTTGGTGTTGGCAATCATGTGCTCACGCAGAATCGACTTGGTGTCAGTCGCGTGCGTCAAACCACCGCGCCATATCTCGACGCGCCCGGTGCCACGGTGCTGGTGCGTTCCGCCTCCGATGCCGCCACCAGCGATGTTGCGACATTGCAACTGGGCGGCAATCCATGGCTCGCCACCGACGACACGCGATGGACGCTGGAAGGCTCCAACGAAACCATTTGGAACGCACGCGGCAGCAAGCATCGGTTCAAGACGCAGGCGTGGTTCCGCGGCGATGGCCTCACCCAGATTGGTCGGCCCAACTCACTCGGTCAGTACACCTTCAATTCCCTCGCCGATTTCGAAGCCAATCGGCCATCGTCGTACTCGCGCACGCTCACACAGCCCGATCGTCGCGCCACATCGTGGAACGGCGCGGTGGCCATGGCCCATCAGTGGAACAAGTCGCGCTATTTCAGCATGCTGTACGGCGCGCGTGTTGAGGCCAATGCATTCGGTGATGCGCCGCCCGTCAACGCTGCCCTGGACGCGACATTGGGCGTGCGCAGTGGTGTGGCCCCTTCCCGCGTCCACGTGTCACCGCGTGTTGGATTCTCCTACACGTACAGTCGCGCCAAGGACAATGGCAACGGCACCAGTCAGAATAACCTCGGTGTGTTCTACCGTAGCTCGATGGGATATATCCGCGGTGGCATCGGAGAGTTTCGCGATCTGTATCGGCCCAACACGCTGGCCGATGCGATTGTTGGAGCGGGGCTCGCCGGCAGCACGTTGACACTGAATTGCGTGGGCGCGGCAGTGCCGACGCCCGACTGGCCGGCACTGATGGCGAGCGGTGCCAGTTTGCCGACCGCGTGCACCGATGGTGGAGCAGCGCTTGCAGAGCGTGCGCCATCGGTGACGCTGGTCGATCCGTCCTTTGATGTGCCGAGGAGCTGGCGCGCCTCGCTCAACTGGGGCAGCAACTTCGGCCGCTGGGTGACCAAGCTCGATGCGCTGGCGTCGTACGACTTGTCGCAGCCCAGCACACTCGATGCGAACTTCGCCGGCATTTCGCGATTTCAGTTGGCCAGTGAAGGCGGTCGACCGATGTACGTCAGCACCGCAGCCATCGATGCCAACACTGGTGCGGTCTCGGCAGGCGAGTCACGACGTTCCAATGATTTCGGTCGCGTGGCCACGCGCACCAGTGATCTGCGCGGCTACGGCGGTCAGTTGACGGCAACCGTCATGCCCGACGTGTTTCGCCTGCGCTCGCGCATCCAGTTCTTCACGTCTGCCTCATATACCATACAATCGCTCAAGCAGCAGTATCGCGGCTTCGATGGC
>JBEBIR010000172.1:0-7207 GCA_040080315.1 Gemmatimonas sp. | reverse complement strand
TGCTCGGTGGGCAGTCCGCTGTACGCCGGGAATCGCAGATCGAGCGACATGTGCGAAACGGCCGGCAAGTCACTCACCTTCAATCGAAATGTCGGTGACCGCACATCGGCCGACTCCACGTAGTACTCGGTGGGTGCGGTCAAATCGAAGATACGCGAGCGGAACCCGCTCGAATCGGCGTCGCGACTCATGGGTAGCCGAGTCCACTCGACGCCTGAGTCACTGCGGAACACCAGATCGGCGGCGTCGGCGGCAAATCCGACCAATGCCGCGTGCACTTCGATCGCTCCGCCACGCGGTACCGTGGCATTGCCCGGCTCGACGGTCACCAAACGACGCGGGACCGCGGCTTCGGCGGTCGCCCACGGCACGAACAACAGGCGCGCCCCATCTCGAATGGCAGCGGGTCCGAGTACGAACAGCAGCGCGCCCACGACACCAAGACCCCCCAGCATCTGACCGGCGCGCACCATGCGCGGCCGTTCCAGCGACGCGCGCTCCTGCAGCGGCCGGATTGCGGAATTGGCGCGCGACATCAGTCGAGCGGACAGCGAGGCGGACACGCGATCGGCTTCCGGACGATGCGCCTCCTGAACGGCAGTCAGCAGCGCCTGTCGCAATTGCGGCGCGTGCTCCTCGACGTACAGCGCAAACCGTTCATCACTGGCGCGACGCATCAGTGGCACGATCAGTCCCCGCACCACGGCGGCGACAATGAGTCCGTAGCCGGTAAGGCGTGCCATCTGAAGCACGCGCGTGTTGTCGGCATTGCCGTCACTGAACACGCGCAGCACAACCATCGTCGCGAGCACGGCGAGAATGACCGCCACCACGATCCAGACGAGCGATTCGAGGAGCACGCGCTGCCGCCACTGCCGCCGAAGGATGGCGAGTGTCGTGAGCAACTGACGATCAGGACTCATCGTGTACTCCTGTCCGGCTATGCCGGATCCGGGGTTACCGGACGGGTGCGTCGGGCGATCGCGCGCCAGCCGCGGGTGGCCATGATAGTCTCGCCAATTAGCGCGAGAGCGACAATGATCAAAAACACGCGCCAAGGATTCTGGCGACGCTCGAGCTCGGTCGGAGTGGGTGCCACCGCGGCCGCTGCCGCGGATGGCGCCGATTCTCGTACACCAAGCAGCAGCTCCTTGGGATCGATCGGCGTGAGATCAGACTCTCCCGGCGACACGTTCACCGCCGACAGCGCCTCAGGGGCGCCGGTAACACTTCCCGAGAACGCCGCGTACAGTCCCGCGTCCGCCAGCGGAACGGCCCGTCCCATCGAATCACCCTTTGGGCGAATCAAGTCACCGCTCGGCGTGCGGACCACCGGATCGCGCAGGCTATCCGGTAGCGACCAACTCTCAGCGGTTGTGCGCCACAGCGGCACCGCATCGCGGCCCGACGCATGCAGCAGCAGTTGTCGGACGAACGGCAAGAACGCCGGCTGGAGCGGCAAGTCGCCGTTCTGCGCATCAAGCGGCACCGCCAAGGCCATCACGCGTCCCGTACCCAGACGACGTTCCATGACCGCAGGCAGTCCATCGTCGAAGCGTGCCAGCACATCCACATCACGCGGCGCATCGAGTCGCACGTAGCGCAGCAGTCTCGTACCGGAGAACGCGTCTTCGACTTCGCGAAACGGGGCGAACAGTGCGTGCTCAAATCGAAAATCACGAAGCGACCCACCGCGATCGACCATCCGGTCTGCCATCCCACTCGCCTTCGCGGGCAACAGCGCCGACATCGCGCCGCGCGACGCCGTGCGCCGACCCGCGAGCAGGACGACGCCGCGACCTTCCGTCACGTACGGAGTCAACAGCGCCGTGGCTGCATCGGTGGGTGCGGCATCCCAGTAGAACACGACGTCGTGCTGCTTGAGGACCAGACTGGTGACGGCCGATGCGCGCACCCGGTCCACGCGGACCTCGGGCGCTCGTCCGATTGCCACCGCGCGTTCGAGAAACAGCGTTTCGTCGCCAGCGACATCTTCGGGCAACACCAGCGCCACGCGCAGGACATCATCGCGTGGCACTACGAATGCGAATCGATCGTCAGCGGCCAGCGCATCCTCTTCGAGCGCGACGATTCCTTCAACGGAACCATCCGGAGCAGCCACCGGCACGAACGTCACCACGGTCTCACCGTCAGGCACCAGCGTCACCGACTGTGTGCCGGCCGCGCGTCCACCGAGTGTCAACGTGGCCTTGATGGCGCGCGGCGTGTCCAGTTCACGCGAAAGCACGCGTGCTTTCACGGCCAGCATCGACCGATTGCCTTCGATCACTCGACGGGCTTCGACGGCGCGAATCGTACTGTTCGCGCGCGACGGTGGCGCGACCGCCACGGCGCGGAGCGTGACACCGGCCGGCAGATCGAGTCCGGCCACGCCGGTGGTCCCCACGCGCTGCAAGTCGGACACGATGACGATCTCGGCCGCCGCGTACGGCGCGTCCAGCAGCATCTGGCGCGCCGTGCGAATCGCCGGCGCGAAGCGCGTGCCACGCGGCGTCGTCTTGGCGCTCGACAGCACCGCGATGGCGGCCGCCTTGTCGTCACTGAGTCGTTGGGCGATTTCGGCCGCGTCATCGAAGAACACCACGCCAACCCGATCGCGCGCGCCGAGCGCTCGCACGACGGCGCGTGCCGAATCGAGCGCCGCGGGCCAGACCGCTGAATGACTCATGCTCAGCGAGCGATCCAGCGCCACCACCACCGCGCGCGTGCGCGTATCGGACGCGGCCGCCGAGCGCTCCGTGAACACGGGTCGCGCGAAGGCCAGCGCCAGCAGGGCAATCGCCAGCGCGCGCAGCAGCAGCAGCGGCCAATCGGTGACCCGCTGCCGTCGCGCCGTGCGAATCGGCAACTGCTCCAGGAACATCAGCGACGGAAAGCGATACGGACGCTCCTTGTCGCGATGACGCAGGTGCACGAGCACCGGAACGATCAGCGCCGCCAGACCGACCAGAAATGCGGGAACCAGAAATCCGAGACCCATCTCTTCAGCGCCTCATCGCACACGACTGCGCGACAAGCGCGCGTCGAGGTAGGCGTGAAGCGCGCGATCCAGCGGCTCGCTGGTATCGAGTCGCACGTAGTCCGCACCGGCGGCGGCGATGCGCCGTGTCAACGCGTCGTGATGGGCGGTGAGGAGGCCCTGATACTTGGCGCGCAACTCACCGGGCTTGAGCGGCAGCAACGCGCCGCTCTCGGCGTCTTCGAACGTGGCCGGCAAGTCCCCAGGCAATGACAGCTCCGCCGGATCGACGATGTGAAACACAATGACGTCATGGCCCCGCGTACGGAGGCCGTCGATGGCGCGACCCAGTGCGTCGGGTCGTTCGTAACAATCGGTAATGAGCACGACAATGCCGGTACGCTGCGTGAGCAAGCCAACTCTTTCGATGGCCGCGACCAGTTGGCTGCCACCCTTCGCCTTGGTGCGCGCCAGCGTATGCAGCATCAACTGCAGGTGACGCACCGAGGGCGGCACGATCTCGATCAGATCACCAGTGAACGTGGCCAATCCCACGCGATCGCCCTGCTGCTGCGACAACCACGCCAACGACGCGGTGAGAAAGCGCGCATACTCGAACTTCGTCACCGCGCCGCTGCCAAAGTCCATGGATCCCGACTGATCGAGCGCGAACAGCACACTGGCGTTCGTGTCGGCGTCGTACTGCTTGATATAGAAGCGATCGGTGCGACCGTACAATCTCCAGTCGATGCGTCGCAAGTCGTCGCCCGGCTGATACGATCGATGCTCAGCGAAGTCCAGCGATGATCCCTTCCGCAGTGAGCGGTGATGACCGTGCATGAACCCGTCCACCACCGTGCGCGCCAGCAAGGCGAGATCGGAAATGCGGGCGAGCAGCGCGGGCTCGAGAAATGCTGCAGGAGCGGCAGGCACGATCAGATGCCGGATTTCGGCAACGGGACGATGTCCAGCAGGCGCGCGATCAGGTTGTCCGTTGTCATCTTCTCCGACTGCGCCTGGAAGTTCACCAGAATGCGATGACGCAGCACCGGCCGAGCCAGCGCCTTGACATCCTCAAAGCCGGCACTGGCGCGACCCTGCAGCAGCGCCCGCGCCTTTGCACCCAACACCAGCGCCTGCGCCGCGCGCACGGAAGCGCCGTACGACACGAACTGCTTGATGAAATCGGGCGCACCGTCGCCCGGGCGTGACGTGCGCACCAATCGCACCGCATAGCGGGTGACCGCATCAGCAATGGGCAGCCGTCGCACCACGCGTTGAAACGCCAGAATCTCCGCCTGACTGACCACCGGCTTCACGGCATCGGGCGGAAGCGATGTCGTCGCGCGCACGATCGAGACCTCGTCTTCTTCCGGCGAATAGTCCAGCAACACTTCAAGCATGAAGCGATCGAGTTGCGCTTCGGGCAACGGGTATGTGCCTTCGAGTTCGATCGGATTCTGTGTGGCGAACACAAAGAACGGCGCGTCCAGATCGTACGTGCGGCCCTGCACGGTGACGCGTCGTTCCTGCATCGCCTCCAGCAGTGCCGCCTGTGTCTTGGGTGGCGTGCGATTGATCTCGTCGGCCAACAGCACATTCGCGAACACCGGTCCCGGCATGAATGCGAGCCGACGATGTCCGGTGGCCGGATCATCCTGGATCACGTCGGTGCCCGTGACATCGGACGGCATGAGATCGGGTGTGAACTGGATACGCGAGAACTTGAGATCGAGCGCGCGGGCCATCGTGGAGATGAGCAACGTCTTCGCCAGACCGGGCACGCCGACCAGCAGACAATTGCCGCCAGCGAACAGCGCGATCAGCGCCTGCTCCACCACGGATTCCTGTCCGACGATCACCTTGCGCAACTCTCGGGTGATGCGATCGCCGGTTTCCTGCAGGCGATCGGCCAGGGTCGCGTCGTCGAGGCGGTCCAGTTCAGCGCTTGGAGAGGTCATTGCGGGGCAGACGGGAGAAGGGAGACGAGAGACGAGAGACGAGAGACGGAGAGACTTACCGCGTCAACGCGTAGATGATGTAGTTAACGCCGATTTTGTACGCTTCGTTTGACTGATCGACCGGAAACATTCCTTCATCGGAGAACTCCCACAGCTCGGACATGTCGAAGTTGTAGTTCGCGATGCCCAGCAGGCGCTTGCGCGGATCATTGTCCTCGAACAGGCCGTAGAACACCGCCTTGAGTCCGCGATAATACGGATGCCACAGGTCGATCGACTTGATCTTGTAGAACGAGTCGAACACCGGGTGTTCGAGCGTTAGCGGAATCGGACGCAACTTGGGAAACACCTTCCGCAGCTGCTCCTCGAAATTCATCCAATGCTCGCCGGCGAAATCGTCGAACACCACGAAACCGCCTTTGGTGACGTAGTTCCGCAGTCCCGCGATCTCGAGATCATTCGGCCGCCAGAATCCCGGCTCGGTGATGAACGCGATCGGATACTTGGTCAGGAGCGGATCGTCGAGCGTGAGGATGGCACTGCCCGCGGTGTGCGTGCGAATCGTGGAGAGCTCGGTCATCACCTTTGTGAAGTGCCGTTCGCCGCGCGGATAGTCGTGCGCCCACTTGACATCGCCGCCGCCGAACCCACCGAATTCCGCAATCTCGTAACGGATGCGCACGTAGGTGAAGCGACCATCGTACAGGACGTTCGGTTCGAAGACCTGCGTCTGTCTTCGATTGCGACCGCCACCGCGCTGGGCTTCCACCCCTGATGCGCTGACGACCAGCAACAGGATTGCGGCCTGCAGCATGCGTCTCACCCGCGGCAGTCGGGTTCCACTGCGTCTGAATGTCATACGTCGTCCTGCGACTTGCCGCGCAATTCCAGCAACAACACCTGCGCCCTCTCGAATGATGGCGCCTGTTCCAGCACCTGCAGCAACTCGCGACGTGCCTCGGCCACGCTTCCAGACGCCGCCAACACGCGCGCCAGCTCGAAGCGCGCCGTTAGCAGGTCGGCGGGTTGATTGGCGATGATGGCGCGCCGCTCGCGCAACGCGCGCGGGTAGTCACTGCGCGCAAAGGCCAACGTCGCGAGACGGTCATGCAACGCATTGTCGTAGGGCGAAATCCACAGCAGACGCTCCAGCGCGGCCATCGCGCCAGCCGCGTCACGACGTCGTTCGCGCAGGTCGGCCTCCATCAGGTTAGCCTCCCACGCCGTCTCGTTTCGACTGGTCATGATCGTCAGCTGCGCCAGTGCCGCTGTGGTGTCGCCGCGTTCGAGCGCCAGTCGCGCCAGCAACCAGGCCGGACTGTCATCGCCCGCGTACTCGGGGAACAACGACTGCGCGCGCTCCAAGAGCACCCGCGATGAGTCGCGCTGCTTCCGTTCAATGGCTTCCATCGCCGACTTCATCGCCTCGACGAACGCACCACTCGGCAGCAGCATTCCCGGCGTTGTCGCCCGACCGCTCGGTGACGCGCCAATCGCGAGGCCTCCCGATACCGTGCGATCGGCGGTGATCGACCGCAGCGGCGCGGCGAACTTCGCGCGCATCCACCCATCGAACAGCGTGTCAACCTTGCCGGACGACAGGCCGAGAACCTGCTGAAACACGGCAGGTGTGTCGAGACCATCGCGGTACGCCGTCAGCATCGCCGGGAGCGCTTTCGCGCCTTTCAGCGACTCGACCATTTCGCAGAACAGCGACGCATGGTAGTAGCTGAAGCCGATCTCATCCGGGAATCGCGGACGGATAAAGCCCTCGTTCAACTGGCTGATTGGCCGCAGCACGCCAGCCGCGCTCAATGCGGCAAGATATTGCACGCTGGCATCCGCTCCCCACCCGCGCTGCGCGCGCCGCTCTTCCAGCACCGACATCCCTTCGGACAACCAGCGCGGCACGCGATGCGCCGACGCACCAAGCGTGAACGCGTGCGTCAGCTCGTGCCACGCGGTGGATCCCCAATTGAACGAGCCGCGATCGCGGGCACTCGGCGTATCCATCGCGAGCAGACTGCCAAAGCTGACGCCAAGCGCACCCAGTCCCGTCAGGCCCACGCTGCGCACGGAGAAGTCGGCATGGTGTCGATAGAATTCCAGGCGTACGGGCGTGGGCGGAGCGTAGCCATAGCGCACTTGCAGCGAGTCGAACGCGCGTTCGAGCAACGGTACGATGTAGAGCGCGAGTAAATCGGCCTCCTCGGTGGGCGCTACCACCTCAAAGCGTCCCTGACGTATCGTGCGGAAGGTCTTCAAC
>JBEBIR010000171.1:0-7214 GCA_040080315.1 Gemmatimonas sp. | reverse complement strand
AGGCTGACGAGCGTGCCGCCGACCCGGTCTACGAACTGCAGCGCGAACTGGGACTGGCGCACCTTCCGCGTGCGCTCGTGTGCTTTGACATCTCGCACGCGCAAGGCACCGACGTCGTGGCCAGCGCCGTCTGGTTCGAAAACGCGCGACCCAAGCGGGCGGAGTATCGGAAGTTCAAGATTGCCGTTGCCGACGGGAATGACGACTTCCGCTCGATGCATGAGGTGGTCACGCGGTATTTCGCGCGTCGACTGACCGAAGGAAAATCGCTGCCGGATCTGGCTGTCATTGACGGAGGGAAAGGGCAACTCAATGCCGCGCGGTCCGCGCTCGATGCCCTGGGCATCACGCAGATCGGCCTGATCAGCCTCGCCAAGCGTGAGGAAGAGATCTTCTTGCCGGGGCGCAGCGATTCCGTTCGCTTGCCGCGGCGCTCGCCCGCATTGCGCATGCTGCAGCAGGCGCGCGATGAGGCCCATCGATTTGCCATCACCTTTCAGCGCGCGAAGCGATCCGCGCGTACTCTCACGTCGGAGCTGTTGAACATCCCGGGGGTTGGACCGACGAAGCGTCGGGTGCTGCTCCATGCCTTTGGCAGTCTGCAGGGCGTGAAAGCGGCGGCAATCGACGACATTGCGGCGCTTCCCGGATTCGGAACGGAATCCGCGCGACGGGTCCTGTCGTCGCTTGGCGTGCTCGTGCCCGATGTGCCTCTGGCCGATAGTTCCGAACGCGTCAACCATTCTGACACTCCACCTGATCCGACATGAACGCTCCGGTTACCATCGCCGCCCCGTGGGAACTGAGTTGCTCCGCGTGTGGTCACGCAGCGGCACTGCTAGGCGCGTCCGTCTGCGCCGACTGCCATCAGCCATTATTCGCGCGCTATGCGCGCTCGACGGAGCGCGTGTTGGCCCCACGATGGGACGCGTGGCGGTATCGAGCGCTGCTGCCGGTGTTTGACGGAGAAGCGCCGGTGTCGCTGGGTGAAGGGCTCACGCCACTCATCGAGACGCCTGCGCTGGCCGCTGCCGTGGGCGTGAGACGCCTCTGGATCAAGGACGAAGGGCAGAACCCTACTGGCTCGTTCAAGGCGCGTGGCATGACCGCGGCGGTCACGCGCGCTCGAGGGGCTGGCATGCCGGGGCTGGTGGTGCCGACGGCCGGAAATGCGGGCGCGGCGCTCGCGGCGTATGGAGCGGCGGCCGGAATGCCCGTCCGCGTGTTCGCGCCGCGGACCACCCCGCGCCCCATCCTCGATACCATCGAAGCGATGGGGGCCACGTTGATCCGAATCGATGGGCACATTGGTGATGCGGGGAAACTGGCGATGGCCTACGCCGCGGAACACGGCTACTTCAACGTGTCGACGCTGCGCGAGCCCTATCGTGTGGAAGGGATGAAGACCATGGGATTCGAGATGGCCGAGCAGCTCGGCTGGCGCGTCCCGGATGTCGTGGTCTATCCCACCGGTGGTGGAGAGGGAACCATCGGGATCTGGAAGGCCATCGCGGAAATGATCGGCGCCGGCTGGCTGCCGGCGAGCACCGTCCAGCCCCGATACGTAGTCGCACAGGCTGCGGGCTGCGCGCCAATTGTCCGCGCCTTCGCCGCCGGAGCTGAGCGGGCTGATCCGTGGGTTGACCCGGTAACGCATGCCGCGGGACTGCGCGTGCCGTCTCCGCTGGGTGACCGGCTGCTGTTGAAGGTGCTGCGAGAGACGAAGGGGGTCGCGGGGTCGGCCAGTGAGGAGTCGATCAGGGAGTGGACGCGACAACTGTCCACGGCCACCGGAATTGACGCCGCGCCTGAGGGGGGCTGCGCCCTTTCGGTTTTGCGGGATTGTGTGATGCAGGGCACTATTTCGATCAACGCCGAGGTCGTGGTGTTTAATACAGGGAGCGGCGCCTCGTATCGCGCGTAAGCCAGCGCGTATATTGGCTGCCGGACCGAGCAGGGACGCCGTGGGAGATGGCCATCGTACGAACCGACAGGAGAGCAGTGATGAAGGCTTCGAAGTGGAACCGTGTAGTGCTTGGGGCGTCCGCATTGGTGCTGGCGCTGCCGGTCGCGCTCAGTGCGCAGTCGTGCAAGATCAACGACAGCAGCCCGTTTCAGGTGAACGGCGCCAAGCAGTACGTCACGATGGCGGCCAACTCGCGAAAGGATGACGAGATCCCGAAGCATCTCAGCAATTCGATCCGCGTGCTGACGGACAATCCTGAGAAGATCAACAACGAGGCCGGTCGCCAATACATGCTGGTGCGAACCTATGCGCAGTGGCTGAAGCGCGACGGCGCGTCCTACGTGATGAAGCGCGGCGCGCTGGGATTCTCCACCGACAAGGATCGCGACCAGAATCTGCTGCTGGCGCTGGATTCCGCCGTGACGACGCTGGAGCGCATGCTGCCGGAGTGCAAAGACACGGTGCGTCCCTACCGCGATCAGTTTTCGAACGAGATTTACAACAAAGCCGTGGCCGCCATGACGGCCGACCAGAACGACTCGTCTGTGTACTACGCGCATTTGGCGATGCAGATGGCCAGCACGGATCCTCGTCCGTGGAACGTGCTGTCGGCCGTGTATCAGAAGCAGAACAAAATGGACAGCGCGATGATTGCCATGGATAAGGTGATCTCCCTGGCGGGCGACGATTCGACGTTTAAGAAGGTGAAGCAGCAAAGCCGCTACAACCTGGCCGTGATCAAGCTGCAGTTGGCTGAACAGGGCAAGGGGGAGGAGAAGGACGCGGACATCAAGCGGGCGAGGGCGCTGCTTGAGGCCTATCTGAAGGACTCACCAGGCGAGGCGACGGCCACGCAGGCGCTCGGTCGCGCGATGCGGCTGTCGGGTGACACGGCCGCGGTCGCGTCGGTGTTTGCCGAGATGCTGAAGAGTCCTGAGAAGTTCACCGCCGATCAGCTCTTTGAGGCGGCGTCGAATGCCGCGGCTGCGGCGCGCGACACGAGTGCCGTAACGTTGTTTGAGAACGGGCTGGCGAAGAATCCCAACCATCGCTTGGCGCTGCTCAATCTGGCCAACGTCCTGTTCCTGATGAAGGATACGGATCGCATGGGCCCGGTCACGGAACGACTGATTCAGATCGAACCAAACAATCCGGACAGCTGGCGGATGCGTGCAGGGTATTGGCAGCGCCGACAGCAGGCAGAGACGGACGCGCCAAAGAAGAAGGCGTATGGAGACTCCACGATCGCGGCCATCCGGCAGCGAGATGCGGTCAACCCGAAGATCACCATCTTCCTCGCATCCAAGTCGGGCAGCACCTATTCGGTCCAGGGAAATCTCAACAACGAAACCGACAAAGCGGGCTCGTATACGCTCAAGTTTGAGTTGTTGGATGAAGTGGGCGGGGTCGTCACGACGAAGGAAGTCGCTGTCGGCCCGGTCGACGGCGGATCGTCGACGACCTTCTCGCTGAAAGTGGACGGGCCGAAGATTGTGGCGTATCGGTATGCCCCGGTGAAGTAGATCGCACCTCATGCGCTGAGCGTGCTCGACGGGCCGAAGTCCATGCAGTTTATTGACTTCGGCCCGCATGCCTCTTATGTTTTCTCAGGTGGGCGACGGCGTTCGGCCGCCGCCCTTCTGTGTCCCCGGGGGGAGGGCCGAGAAGGCTCGTCCCCCGTTTCGTCTTGAGGCATGGTTCGCGTCACTCGGGTTTTCGCCGGCGGAATCGCCGACCAAATCGGCATCGTGCCGGGCACCGAGCTGTTGTCCGTCAACGGACGACCGTTGGAAGACTTCCTGGACTGGGAGTTTCTGACGGCCGATGAGTCGTTTGTCGTGGCGGCCCGCTTGCCTGACGGCGAGGCAATCGAATATGACATCGAACGAACCGACGGCGAATCCATGGGACTGGAGCTCGAACCGCCGACGGTGCGACGGTGCGCCAATCGATGCGAGTTTTGCTTCATCGAGGGACTGCCGAAGGGGCTGCGCAAAACACTGTACGTGCGCGACGACGACTATCGACTGTCGTTCGCCTACGGGAATTTCGCGACGCTGTCGAACGTGAAGGAAAAGGACATTGCGCGAATCCTCGAGTACCGACTCTCGCCGCTGTATGTGTCGGTGCATGCCACGCCGTGGGAGGCTCGCAAGGTGCTGCTCAACAACACCCGGGTCCCCAACATTGTCGAGCAACTCACTCGGCTGGCCGAGGGTGGCATTCAGTTCCATGGGCAGATGGTGTTGGTCCCCGGCATCAACGACGGCGACGTTTTGGAGCAGTCGCTGACGGATCTGTGGAATCTGGGCGACGCCATGATGTCCGTTGCATTGGTCCCGGTCGGGGTCACGCAGTTCTCGCACCTCTATACCGGACAGTCGATGGACCGAGACAACGCACGCATGCTGCTGGATACCGTGCATCGATGGGAAGCGCGGGCATTGGCGGAACGCGGCGATCGCTGGGTGTACGGCTCGGATGAACTGTATCTCCTGTCCGAATGGCCGCTGCCGGGCGTGGAGCACTACGGCGAATTTTCGCAGATTGAAAACGGCGTCGGCGCGGTCACGTCGTTGCGACAGCGCGTGACGGACGGTCTCGCGCAGTTGCCACGTCTGGACGGTCGACGCATCGGTGTGGTGACCGGCGTCTCCATGGCACCGCTCATGCCCGCTTTGCTGGAGCAGTTGCACGGGGCCACCGGCGCGACCTTCGAATTGATCCCGATGGTCAACACGCTGTTCGGTCCGACGACGACCACCGCCGGACTCCTCGTGGGAGCAGACATTCGGCGTGCACTGGCCGACCGTCACGACCTGGATCTCGCACTTATTCCCGCCGAAACGATTAACGACGACGGCCTTTTTCTCGACGAGGAGTCGTTCATCGCGCTGCGCGAGTCGCTGCCGATGCCGGTGTTCCCCTCGTACGATTTTATCGACGCGCTGGTGCCTGAGGGCAACGCGGCTACCTGTACTGTCGCATGAGCCTTCCCGTCATTGCCCTTGTCGGACGCCCCAATGTGGGCAAATCACATCTGTTCAATCGCATCATCGGCGAGGCCAGCGCCATCGTCAGTGAGGAGGCCGGCACCACGCGTGATCGGCATTTCGCGCAGGCCGAGTGGGCGGGCCGTCACTTCTGGCTCGTGGATACCGGCGGGTTGATTGAGGATTCCAGTGTCCCGATGGACAACGAAATCCGCAAACAGGTCATGCAGGCCATCGACGAAGCCGATCTGCTGATGCTGGTGGTCGATGCCAAGGTGGGTGTGCATCCCAGCGATGCGCGATTGGTCGACCTGCTGCGCAATTCGCGCAAGCCGTTCGTGGTGGTCGCCAACAAGGTGGACATTCCGGAAAGCACGGACTGGTATGAGTTCTACCGTCTTGGTGCTGGCGATGTGCTCCCGGTCTCAGCGCAGAATGGCAAGAACTCCGGTGACATGCTCGATGCGGTGGTGGCGAAGATTCCCGAGTCGCCCGAGGACTCCAGTACCGCCATTCGCATTGCCGTGATCGGTCGTCCGAACGTTGGCAAGTCCTCGTTCGTGAATCGACTGCTGGGTGAGGAGCGACTGGTCGTGCACGACGTGGCAGGCACGACCCGCGATTCTATCGACGCACCGATGCGCTACAAGGATCAGGATCTGGTGTTCGTGGATACCGCGGGGTTGCGCCGTCAATCGAAGATCGACGACGGCGTGGAGTTTTACGCGTCGCTTCGCACGCGTCGCGCGATCGATTCGTCCGATGTCTGTATTCTGATGATCGACGCAACGGAGGGGTTGCAGAATCAGGATCTCAAGATCGCGACGCTGGCGTGGGAAGCGGGACGTGGTCTCATCCTGGTGCTGAACAAGTGGGACCTGTACGAGGATAAAACAGACAAGAGTTCCAACAAGTTCAAGAAGGACGTGGTGGAGAAGGCGCCTTATCTGGCCTTCGTGCCATTCTTGTTCACCTCAGCCAAGACCGGACAGCGTGTCACCAAGGTGCTCGACATCGCGCTGGCTGTGCAAGAACAGCGCACCCGTCGGATCTCCACGTCGCATGTCAATGACGCGCTTGGAGAAATCGTCGCGCGTTTGCAGCCGCCGCAGGCCGCTGGTCGAGAGATCAAGTTGAACTACGCGACCCAGGTTGAGGTGGCACCGCCCACGTTCGCATTTTTCGGCAATCATCCCGAATTGATTCCGGAAAACTACATTCGCTTCATTCACAACCAGCTGCGGGAGAAGTGGGGCTTTCTCGGATCGCCGCTGCGGATCATCATGCGGAGAAAGAACGAGTGACGGTCGGACTCGTCCTGGCATTGCTCGCGGCCTATGGCATCGGATCGTTCCCAACGGCGTATCTGTTGGGACGCGCCAAGGGCATCGACTTCCGCACCATCGGCTCGGGGAATCTCGGGGCGACGAATGTGTTTCGCACGTTGGGTTGGAAATGGGGATTGCTCGTGTACGCGGTCGATCTGGGGAAGGGTGCTTTTTCGGTGATGTGGCTGCCGGTCATTGCATCGGTCGCCGGCGGATGGCCCTGGGGCGTGGCGTTCGGTATCGCCGCGATCCTTGGACATGTGCGTCCGGTGTTTCTGCTGGGGAAAGGCGGCGGAAAGGGCGTGGCAACGGCCAGCGGCGTGTTCCTCGCGCTGACGCCGATCCCCATGGTGAGCGCGCTGGTGGCCTTTATGATTGTCGTCACCGCCACGCGCTACGTCTCACTCGGTTCGCTTGTTGGTGCCGTGGTGTTGCCGGTCGTGCTCGCGATTCGTGAGCAGCGGGTGACGCCACTGCTGATCGTCAGCGTCTGTGTGTCGGCATTCGTGTTCTGGACACATCGTGACAACATCGGCCGACTCCGGCGCGGGGAAGAGAGTCGCGTGGGCAAGTCGGGGCAGGCGCGCGCATGAGTACGCATTCGCGGCCCGTGATTCCGTGCGCGGTGATTGGCGGTGGTGCATGGGGCACCGCCGTTGCCGATCGACTTGTGCGCAACGGGCATCCGGTACAGTTGTGGGCCCGCGAGCCGGATGTCGTCGAAGCCATTAACGCACGTCACGAGAATCCGCGCTTCCTTCCCGGCGCGCCATTGGCCCCCGCGTTGCGCGCCGCCGCCGACATGGATGTCGCACTGCGCGGCGCGGCACTGGTGATCTACGCGGCGCCGTCGCACGTGCTGCGCGCGGTCGTCGCGTCGGCGCACAGAGCGGTGGCGGACGGGGTGGTACTTGCCGTGCTGACGAA
>JBEBIR010000938.1:0-1509 GCA_040080315.1 Gemmatimonas sp. | reverse complement strand
CTATTAGGTGGCGGCGCCAGCATCATCGTGGCGTCATGGACGTTGAACGGGATTGCCGCCCTGTTGCCGCCGGAGGCGTCGACGACGCTGCATTTCGCCATTCAACCGTCAGTCATCGCGTTCGCGGGTGGCGTGGCCATCGCCACCGGACTGCTGTTCGGACTCTTCCCGGCGCTGCACTCAACGCGTTCAGACCTGATGGGCACGATCCGCGCCGGCGCGGGCCAGATCGCGGGTGGAAAGACGGCCGCGCGCTTCCGCGCCGGACTGGTGATCGCGCAAATCGCGCTCTCCACCGCGCTGCTCGTCTCCACGGGACTCTTTATCAAGAGTCTCGTAAACGTGACACGCGTGGACCTCGGCATCAACATCGAGAACATCGTCACGTTCTCCATCACGCCGCTGCGCGTCGGGTACGACACGCTGCGCGCGAAGGCGCTCTATGCACGGGTCGAGCAAGAACTCGCGGCGCAGCCGGGCGTGACCGGCGTGACGAGTTCGATGGTCCCGCTCCTGTCGGGCGACAGTTGGGGCAGCAACGTGCGGGTGCAGGGATTCGAATGTCTCCCTGACGTCGATTGCAACTCGCGATACAATGCGATCGGCGCGAACTACTTCACGATGCTTGGCGTGTCGCTGCGCGGTGGGCGGGACATGCTGGACTCGGACCAATACGGCGGCACACGCGTGGCGGTGGTGAATCAGGCCTTCGTGGACAAATTCAGACTCGGCAGCGACGCCGTGGGCAAGTTCATTGGTCGTTCCGGCTCTGGCGACTCACTCAACATCCAGATCGTCGGTGTCGCGCCGAATATCAAGTACAACAACGTGAAGGATGAGCCGCAGGCCGTATTCTATTTGCCGTGGATGCAGCAGGGCATCGTGAGTCAGATGTACTTCTATGCGCGCTCACGTCTGCCGAGCGATCAACTGCTTGCCGCCGTTCCGGCGCTCATGAAGCGCATTGACCCTGCGGTGCCGGTGGAGGATCTCAAGACGCTGCCGCAGCAAATGCGGGAGAACGTGTCGCTCGACCGGATGATCTCCGTTCTCTCGGCCGCGTTTGCCATGCTGGCGACGCTGCTGGCCGCTGTCGGGTTGTACGGTGTGCTGGCCTACTCCGTCTCGCAGCGCACGCGCGAGATCGGTGTGCGCATGGCGCTCGGCGCCAGCAGTCGCGCGGTGCAGCGGATGGTGCTGCGCCAACTGAGTGTCATGATCGGGATCGGCGCCAGCATCGGCGCGCTGGTGGCGCTCGGACTCGGCCGCGCTGCACAGTCGATGCTGTACGGACTCGAGGGGCATGACCCGGCGGTCTTTGCGCTGGCCGTACTGCTGCTCGCAACCGTCGCGTTCGCGGCGGGTTGGCAGCCGGCGCAGCGCGCGAGTCGTACCGAGCCGATGCGGGCGTTGCGCTACGATTGAGTGCGAGGCCGCTGTCTAGCCATCGTCGACGAACGGGTGATTCGTCGTGCCGCCGTGAAGCGAAATATCCGGGATGCGCCTGAT
>JBEBIR010000937.1:0-1512 GCA_040080315.1 Gemmatimonas sp. | reverse complement strand
CGGCGGCCAGCGCGACGTCCACGTCGGCCAGAGTCTCGACATGCGCACTCGCCATCATACCGTTGGCATGGACCCGGGCAACGAGCGCGCCGGCGATGGCCTCGGACATGTTGGGATCGCCCAGACTGGCGCTGCGAGCGCCGTTCAACTGCAGCTTCAGATAGTCAGCACCGTCGGCACGGCGCGCATCGGCGAACCGGACTGCCTCGTCCACGCTCGTCACCACAGGCCTGGTCGAATCCGCCGGTCGCCGTGTACTGGCAAGAAACCCAGCGGAGAACACCTCAGCCATGTCGGTGGCAACTCTGGCCGCCTGGCGGACCCCGAACACCTGCGCTTGAGGTGCGTTTGCCGCGCCGAGATCGAGCACGGTCGTCACACCGAACTGAAGCGCCTGCCGCGGATCGGCGACGGTGACCACGTGCGCGTGTGCATCGATGAGTCCCGGCATGATCGTGCTGTTGGCGCCGTCGATCAGCGCCAGTCGCTGCCATCCCGTCAGATCGCGGCCCACGGCGCGGATGATGCCGCTCTCGACGGCCACATCGGTTCCCTCCAGCAGGCGATCGCCGTCGAACACACGCGCGTTCACGACCAGAAAGCTGGCGTCCGCGGCGGACTGAGCCGTTGGCGGCGCACTCGCGGGTGCCACCAGCGCGCAAATCGCGAGCACCACCGAGCCAAGCGAAACTGAACGGCCCATGGAGGCTCATCTCACCGCCTTCGAAGTTGCAAGTCAAGCGGGCCGTGCAGCACCATCTCAGAGAATGACGTGAGTGTGCACGCGGCGTTCAGACCCGATCGCGGTCAGTCTCCGCCGGCCCGATCGCGCGCCGTCCGCTAGGTGCGGCGGGGCGGCAGAGGTCCATCGGTCAGGTTACGGATCCAGCGCAGAACACACCTCACACGGAGGAATGGGTGGCGCGCACGGGGCGCTACTTCGGAGCAGTGGGCATCACACCTTGCGTGCGCATCGTGTCAAAGGCTCGCCGAAAGAAGTCGATCTCCGAACTGCGCGCGTTCGAGCGGATGGTTACGGTGTCACCGAAGTCGAGTAAGCGATAGTCAGGCGAGCGGTACGCAGGCCACTGCGGCAGCCCTCCACCATTTGGATTCCCGGTCTTCGCGAACCGCACCCACGCGTCGGCCATCGCGCCCGACACCCTGCGATCGATGTCCTCGAATTGTGAGGCGTCCCCACGCGTATTGTCGAACACGTACGCGGTCTCGGAGGTATGCGCGGCACCTCCCCAGGCCGAGCGGCTGGACGGCGCGACACGCGAGAACCGATACATGTAGGCGTCGCTGACCTTCGAGACCGCGCGAGCGGTCAGTACCGTCGGCGCGACGAGTCGTGACTCGCCGTCCAGCAATGGCGCCGCCGCTAAGACGTCGGCGTCCGTCGCAGCTGGATACTTCGCGAGCACGGCCTCGACGAGCGAGGGGGGAAACCTCGCGCGGACGAACGCGCGATAGTCCTCAAGCGTCTTGGGCAAGTCCCTGGCATAGAAG
>JBEBIR010000170.1:0-7228 GCA_040080315.1 Gemmatimonas sp. | reverse complement strand
GCTGCAAATGAAAATGGTGTGACAAGGCAACTCTGCGGCGAGCGGAAGTAGTGGCGGCCTCGAGCTCCAATTCCTTCAGTTGGCAATTCGGTTGGTCGACCGAAGAACTTGTCGGGTGGGCGAGCGTGCATTTGCTTCACACGGTACGGCGACGGCAGCACTTTTCGAATCTCACCGCGATTCACTTGGTCTTTAGAACGCCATATGCCTGCATTCGCAAAGTTGTCGCTTCAGTCATTTTCGCATTTACCTGAGTTGGTGAGTTGACCGCGCGCAGCGATCCACTCGAACCGTCCGGCTCAGCACTGGCGCTTGCGCTCCTTGGTCATTTGGAGGCCAGAAGACAGAGCGAAGATGGCACGTCCCTTGAGGTGCTGTCGGCGGGGAAGCCCTTGGCACTCATCGCATTCTTGCATTGTTCTCCGGCTCAGAGCGCATCTCGAGAACAGCTGCTTGAGTTGCTGTGGTCTGACGCGGAACCTGATGCCGCCCGGCATACACTTAGGCAAACGCTTTGGTACGTGCGACGAAGACTCGGCAGCGAACTTCTCACGTCAGCTGGTGATGGCGTGCGCTTGGTCGCTCGGATTGACTCCGATCGTCGTGCATTTCTCGCCGAGTTGGAAGCGGACCGTTCGGCGGCCGCCCTTGAACACTACGGCGGCGACTTCTTTCCCGATTTCGCGGCACCTGGCGGCGCTGGCTTCGAACAATGGGCCGACCTCGAACGCGCTCGCCTCCGCGCGCTCTTCCTTGGCGCTGCTACTCGCGTGGTCCGCGATCGGCTCAGCAAGGGCCTGGCGCGCGAGGCCATTTCAATAGCACGCCGCGCACAAGCGCTGGCCCCACATCACCAAGCCGCTTGGCGACTGTTGCTCGAGTCGTACCTCGCTGCCGATGACCCCATCGGAGCAGCAGTCGAAGTCGAACGACTCGAGCGCTGGCTTTCCGACGACGAGTTAGAACCCGACACCGCGACGCTGCAGTTGATGAAGGCAGTACGCTCAGGGAAATCGAACGGCAACGGCAACGGCGCGACTCCGGACGAACCCACCGCCAGTAGGGGATTGCACGCCGAGCTCGTCGGACGCGAATCCGAATTCGCCGAGCTGCTCGCCATGTTCGAGGCGACCAAACGCGGTCAATCTCGCCACGTGCACATCGCCGCTCCCGCGGGCTTCGGAAAAACTCGACTTCTCGACGGATTCGCCGCACGGCTCAGGTCATCCCGCGTCCGCGTCATCACCGTGCGCGCCACACCCGCTGAACGCTCACTTCCCTACGCGTTCGCCGCACAGTTGGTCTCGGCGCTTGTGCAGTTACGCGGTGCGTCAGCCGTGTCGCCCGATACCGCGCGCGCCTTAATCGCGCTCGCGCCGACATCATCAAGTTATCTGAGCGCCGAACCCGATCGCAGTTCCGGCGACGAAGCGCTGCGTCGGCGATCGTTGGCAGTGACCGAGTTGGTCACCACAATCGCGCACGATGCACCACTGGTGTTGTTGGTTGACGACGTACACTGGATGGACACGCAGTCGCGCACCCTGCTCGCATCGCTTGCGACACGCTTGGAGAGCGCACCGGTACTGCTGGTCACGACCGCGCGAACCGCCGATCGATTCGCCGAAGGCACCCCCACGGCCCATCGACTTGCGCTGCGGCCTTTGTCAGTCGACGACATCGGCGGCTTGGTCATGAGTCTTGGCCAACTCCCCGTCGAGCCATGGAGTCAGGCGCTCATTGATGGCCTCCATGAGACGAGTTCTGGCTCGCCGCTGCTGGTATTGGAGACGCTACAACTGGTGATGGAGCTCGATCAACTGCGCCTAACCGAGCACCATTGGTCGACGCCAGACGCCAGTGCGCTCATCGCAACACTCGGTGCCGGTCGCGCCATGCAGCGACGCCTCACGTCATTGCCGGCCTCTGCTCGCGACGCCTTGTTGCGGCTCGCTGTAGCCGGAACCGAAGTCGATGAGCAGACGCTTCCTCATCTGCTTTCACAAGACGGCCGCGAGTCAGTGGCGCTATTGGAGACCCGCGGATTGGTGACGCGCATCGATGGCGTCGTCGGCGTGGCGCACGACGAGATCGCCGCGCTCGCCGTCGACATGGCCAGCGAAGCGAACCGCATGCGCGCCAACGAAATCATGGCGTCGCACCTTGAGCGTATCGCCCGCGACGACGTGTCGCTGCTGCTGCGCGCCGCGTGGCACCGCGCGCGCTGTTCCGACACCGACGCATTGGATATCACCTTCGCGCGTGCTGTGAGGAGCGCACACTTGAGCGGCGAACACACAGCCATTCGCGCGCTTGGCCGAGAAGTGTTGGGAACCGATGCGGATGCCAGAAGCGTGGAACAACTCGTGCGTCGTTTGCCGTGGCGCATGCGCACTCGGCAGCGGTGGGTGATCGGCGCACTCGTAACCGCGGCGATCATTCTGATGGCTGTCGTCATGCGGCAGTCGATGGCCGCGCCCGGCGAAGATATTACCGCGGTCATGATCGCAACCGACGCGGACGGGTCGGCCTTCTACACACTCACGATTCCTCGCGGCGATCTGTCCAACGACGATGCCATCGAGCTGACGGCCACGGGTGAAGCCTTTCCGATTTCCGTCACTGATACCGTGTCGGTCATGGGCAGACTGAGCAACGGACAGTTTGTTGGCTCGTCACTGCTCGACAATGACGCGACCCAAGGGCTTGATCTGGTTCAGATCTCCCCATCCGGCGACGTCAAACGCATGTTGACACTCAATAACGATCAAGATTCGCCCGTACCATCACCCGATGGTCGATTGATCGCATTCACCAGCGGTCATTGGCATGCTGCGCAGCGCGCAGACATCGCGGTCTATGAGCCATCGACCAACACCACGCGAAATCTCACGGATTCGTCCGACGCGAGCGAATACAGCCCCATATGGAACGCGAATGGGTCGCGCATTGCATTCCTGCGCAGTCACGCCACCGAACGATCAGCACAGGTGTGCTGGGTGGCGCTTGACAAGTCGAGTATGCCGTGCCGTGAACTCGGAAGCGGATACACGCCGATTCGTGTCATCGCCTGGCGATCGGATCGCTCGTTGCTCGTGACTGCCGAACGCCGACCTGGCAACGTGCCCATGTTGCTGGACGTCGATATGGAAGGCGGGGCGCCGACAGTGCTTGATTCTTCGGCCACGCGCTACGTCGCCGACCCAAGTGGTCGCGTCGTCCATTGTCTGTGCAGCGTGCCGGGTTTCAGTGGAAGGGTGTTGGCCGTTTTCAGCCCCAACACGCCGGCCATCAAGCGCGTAATTCGACGCAACAATCGACCGATCCGCAGCTACTACACGCCATACGTGCACTGGCAAAAGCCAAGTCGCGATCTCGCCTCGATTGCCATTCTCGGCCCGCCTACGTCATTCGTCGGACAGCGCCTACAACTCGGCATCACGGGCACTGATTCTACCGGTAGCGAACGAGAAGTCACGTCCCCAAGCTGGAAGTCGCTCGATACCAGCACCGCTGTCATCGATCGACTGGGTGTCGCCTTCATTCGCGCGATCGGCGCGGCATCATTCCAGGCGTCAGCAGACGGAATCGTGTCGCCAGTATACACAACCACCGTGCGTCCGCCGGAATCGCATCCGGAATTTTCGGAAAACTGGAGCCTCCCCCTGAGCAAACGATGGATTGAGTACGGCACGCCACCTGCGCAAGTAGTTCGCAGCGGCGCACACAGATCGCTTCATCTGGCTGGTGATGGTCACCTCACGAGCGGCGTCATCAGTCAAGCAACAATCGATGCGCGAACCGGCGCCGGCATTCGCGTATGGGTCCGTACGCCCATTCGGATCGCCCAGTGGCAAGCACTCACCGTGACACTCGATGCAATTGCGTCAAACGCGGCGCTTGCCGAATGGCGCGAGCGTAGTCGCCTCGACGGCGCTCTGCCGATGTCCTGGAGTGCATACCGCATCAATCGGGGATGTTTCGTTCGCGCTCCCCGCGCGGAGTTTGGTGAGAACCTCTCCCTGCTAGGACTAAACGCGGCCGATGAAGACGTTCCGATTCCCGCGATACCATCTCGCCTCACCGACGGACTTCCGCACACGATCGTCCTGCAGATTCTGGGCGACGGACGTTGCGGGCTCGCCATCGACGATCAGGTGGTGGCAATCTCGGCGAATTCCGTCAAGACCGACCGACCGCTTCGTGTGCAACTCGATGGTCAGTCGGTGGGCACCACGATTCTGGTTGACTCGCTGGAGACCTGGAGCGGAATTCGCACATCGATCGATTGGGGCGCACCGGTCACGTCGCCGCGCACCGCGGTTCGGACCTCCGCGGAGCGCCGTTAGGTCGGAAAGAGCGACGGTTCAGCGGTTGCGATTCTCTCGTCTGGGGTGCATATACGTGTATATCCTCACCGCCGGAGGCACGCCGTGACCATCGCACGAAGCCGCACCTTTCGAAGTGGCAACAGCGAAGCCCTTCGACTGCCGAAGGACGTCGCCTTCGGAGACGACATTGAGCTTGTGTTGATCCGGTCGGGCGACGTCATGACGATCTACCCGGCGGCGTCCACGATTCCTGAAATGCTGGCTCGCCTGAAAGCGTTGCCGGTGCCCGATGCCGTTGAAACACGTGATACCGATGAACTGCCCGATCGTCACGGGCTCTGACGCGTGGCGTACCTGCTCGACACCAACGTTGCCATCCACCTTCGCGATGGCGATGCGGCAATCGCCGACAAGATTGCGGCCCTCGACGGCGCGATTCTGATATCGGTGGTCACGCGCGTGGAACTCGAAGGTGGTGTACATCGTCATCCGGCCGAAGCAGCGCTTCGACGCGCTCGACTCGATGTACTGCTCGCCGCGATCCCAACCGTGGCTTTTGATGAGCAGGCCGCTGATGCCTATGGCACAATCGTCGCGCAAGCCGGGTACTCGCGCCGAAAGCTGCTCGATCGCATGATTGCCGCACAGGCACTGGTGCACCGAGCCACGCTTGTCACCATGAATCCTGACGATTTCGCCGACGTCGCTGGATTGGACATTTGCACCTGGCAACCTCGTCCTTAACGCGCCGTCGGTCGCATCCGTCCAATTGACAGCGCCCTGCTCGCCCCTACGTTCGACCTCGGGTCGGTTGCATTCTCTCTTTCACCCGAGGAGCCCATGATCAGACGCACCGCAGCTTTCGCAGTGAGCACCGCCGCTGTCTTGGCTTTGGCCGCATGCGCGCCGGCAGCAGACAAGACAGACACCACCGCGACCGGCGCGGCAGCCGGAACGCTCGCTGAACCAACTGTCGCGGACGCTCGCGCGGCAATTGAAGCGGCCAATCAGAAGGCGGCGGCGGGCATGGTCGCCGGCGATCTGACAATGGCCCTTGGCCACTACGGCGACAGCGCGGTCATCATGATGCCAGGCATGCCGATGATGACCGGACGCGCTGCCATCGACGCCGGCATGAAGGGCATGATGGACATGATGAAGATCGATGCCGCGTCATTCAATACGCAGGACGTGATGGTGGGCGGCGACATGGCCGTGGAAACGGGCACGTTCTCCATGACCACCACGATGAAAGGCGGCAAGCCGATGACCGACAATGGCAAGTACCTGACGTTGTGGAAACGGCAGGCCGACGGCGGTTGGAAGGCCATTCGCGATATCAACAACTCGGACGGCGCACCGCCGGCGGGCGCGAAGTAGCTCAGTACGAGGAATGCCGGTCCGCTTTTGTTCGGACCGTGATCGGCGCACTCACCCACGCAACAACTTCCGCCACCCACTCTCGCTCATCACGCGCCAGTTCTCGGCAACCCTCGGGAACTGGCGCGTGCGCGGGTGCGACCACGCGCCCCCCCTGCCGCACCACGCGCGCAGCGTCGGACAGCAACGCGATGTGCGCCGTGTCAACCGCGACACCGTGCAGCGACGCGCCCGCCAGCGGAATCGCGGTCGCGTCACCAATGAGGATGTGATCGCGTCGGTCCGGGACACCCTCGGCAGCCTTTGCGTTGATCACCACACACACCGCACCCGTCGCGGGTTCGACACTCTCCGCCGCCGCGGCGACCGTCCCGCAGAGAGCCACGCGCGCGCCGGGTTCACTGAGTCCTAACAGCGCTGCAAGGCGCAGCGGATCGACGGCCCCTGCAGACTCGCCCGACGGCTCCGCGCCACGAGCGCCGAGATACACGACGCCGTCACGCAGCGCGTACTCGGCACCACACACCGAGCAGCCCAGCGTCGCCTCTATCAGCCGCTCGCCGTCACGGCGATGCGCCACGGTGACCAGTGGCGATGACGCGTGCGCGGCCGGGCAGAGCAGCAGTTCGACAATCTCCACCCGCATCAGTCACACCTTCGCGAACGGGGACGTCGGTGCACCTACACCGCGAAACAGTAGTACAGTCCCGCCCCACCGCTGCCGCGCAGATTCTCCTGGCTGCATCCACGCGACGGATGCGCGTTGTTCCACGACGTCGGGTTGGCACCGCCACCCTGACGATCATGATGCCCCACCAGTGCGGCGCCCGTGGTGTTGCTCGTCCAATTGCGGCAGGTCGTATCAGTCGTATCCGACGACACGCGACCATCAAGGCCCGCGCCCGTCATGACGTCGTGCGTGTTGGGCGTATCGCCGCGTCCGTTCACCATGGCACCCTTCTCGGTGAGGCTGTTCTCTTTCGACAACTTGTTGTTGTCGCTATGCAGATCGTCAACACTGGTCGCCACGACCACGCCCTTCGCATTGACCCAGGGTCCCTTACCAATACGATCCCGCGCGCTGATGGCCGTGAGCGTGCCCTGCGCCTGTTGACTCAGATACGCATGCCACACCTTTCCGGTCACACCAGCCGCTTCGGCCAAACGCTGACAATGGCGATCAGCACCAACGAGGCCGCCGAGATTGGCACCATCACCCGTGCCCACACTGGTGATGAAGAAACTCATGGTCGCCGGCTGGTTGGCGGGCGAGGTGGCAAGTGCCGACAGTGCGGCAACAAGTATCACGCGGAGCATGGGGCCTCTGAGGAATGGGGTGCTGAATTCTACGACGGGAGACGGAACTCGGGAGCGCTAGCTCCGCGACAGCCTCACCTCGTCGACGTTCACATGCGCCGGCCTCGTCACCGCCCACAGCACCGACTCGGCCACATCGGCGGGGTTGAGCATACTGGCCCGCTTCGGGAAGCCGGGGGCGTTGTCAGGATCAATGGCGT
>JBEBIR010000936.1:0-1513 GCA_040080315.1 Gemmatimonas sp. | reverse complement strand
CGGCTTGTCGCGCGGTGTGTGGTAGTCGGGGTGCAGGTTCGTCGAGTACTCGATGGCCGGCACGTTCAGTCGGGCGTACGGCACATGGTCGCTGCGAAAGTACCACCCTTCCGGATGCGTCGGTCGATCCCACAGCGAGTCGAGTGTGAACTTGCCCGTGAGCGTGTTTGCCCTGAGTGCCATGTCCACCAGCTCACTCGAGTTCCGATGTGGCGGCTGCACACCCATGAGGCTCGCCGAATCGGGGTGATTGCGACCAATCATATCCGCGTTGAGCACCGCCGTGATACTGGAGAGCGGAACCACCGGATGCGCGGCGTGATAGCGCGAACCCAACAGCCCGCGTTCCTCCGCGCCGTGATACACAAAGAGAATCGAGCGCCGCCCGGGCTGCTTCACAAACGCTCGTGCAATGGCCAGCAAGGCGACGCTGACTGAGCCGTTGTCGTCGGCACCCGCCCACACGGAGTCACCGCCAATCACGAAACGCACGCCATCGTGATCCTGGTGCGAGCTGTACAACACGTATTCATCCCGCAACGCCGGGTCCGTGCCGCGAATGACGCCGACGATATTGCTGGACGGCGAATCGAATCGCTCGATGCGCACGTCGACCTGCACTTGTTGACCCGGCACGCGAAGCGTACTCGCCAGCCGTTGGCGCGCCAACAGCACCGGCGCCGGCGGCGCGACGGGATTGGTCGCGGCACCGCCGATGGGTCCGCCCGCCGTTTGCGTAGCGAAGCGAGGGGCCGCGTTGTCCACATCGTACGTGCCACGCGAGCGGATCGCCGCCACGCCTTCAAAGCCAATCTCGGCTATCGAATCGGCAATGAGGATGACGGCGGCGGCACCGCGCCGCTGCAACCGCGCGCCAGTCGACGCCAATGCCGACGTGGCATAGCGATACTCGTACGAATTCGTCCCATCCTGGCGAACGGGATTGGCTGGTGGCAGCAGAGTGGCGACCACCACCTTGCCACGCACGTCCGTGGTCGAGTCGCGCGCGTCATCCAGCACAATCGTCGAGGCGTCGACGCTCACGCCGATCATGCCGTTGGGTACAATGTCCGCCCACAGTGCGAGGGAGCGACCGGCCACGCGCACACCACTCGACACGCTTGAGATGCGCGTGCGCCGCATGTTCCACCACTGGAAGTAGCTGCCATCCGGCGCAGCCGGCTTGACACCAATGCTGCGCAACTGTTCGGCCACCCAAACCGACGCGCGCATCTCATCCAGTGTACCGGCTTCGCGTCCACGCATGCCATCACCGGCCATGGCGTACAAGTCGCGTTTGAGGTCACTCTCGCGAATGCTCGACATCGCGGCCGGAACACCGGTTGGTGCACGAGTAACCGACTGGCCAGATAGCTGAACTGGCAGCACGAGCGCCGTGCCCCAAAGGGCAGCGAGACGGAAGTTCCGATGGTGCAGCATTGGACGAGGCGCTAAAAGTGTAAAGGGGACTGAGTACTGAGTACTCAGTACTCAGTACTCAGTATCTACATGC
>JBEBIR010000169.1:0-7233 GCA_040080315.1 Gemmatimonas sp. | reverse complement strand
GAGAATCGCAAATGCAGCGACCCCTTGGGGTACGTCGCGACTTCGGCTTCCCATGCGTCGCGCAGACGGCTGGCGGGACGTCCATTCGCCAGCACATCGGTCAGCGCCGAGTGCAGTGGCCACGAATAGTCGAGATGGAACGCCTGTGCTAACAGTTCGGGTTTGTGCGCTTCGGCCAGCATGATGATATCCGGCTTCACCGTTTCCAGCGCGGCACGCGTGGCCTCCCAGAAGTCGGTCGGCACTTCACCCGCGACGTCGCAGCGGAATCCATCCAGATCGAACTCCTTCAGCCAATACACCAGCATGTCCGTGATGTACTTCCGAAGCGCTGGATTTTCATAGTTGAGCGCCGCCACATCCGTCCAATCATACGGCGACACGATGCCACCCTTCGCATCACGCCGATAGAACGATGGCGTCTTCATCATCACGTTGTCCCATCCCGTGTGATTGACCACCACATCAATGATGACCTTGAGACCTCGCGCGTGCGCCGCCGACACGAATCGCCTGAAGTCGGCCTTGGTACCGAAGGCGGGATTCACTCCATAGTAGTCCCGGACCGCGTACGGACTGCCGATGCTTCCCTTCTTCTTGAGCTCTGCAATCGGATGGATGGGCATCAACCACACCACGGTCACACCCAGGTCGCGCAGTCCATCCAGACGCGCCACCGCCGCGTTGAACGTGCCCTGGCGCGTAAACGTGCGCGTGTTGAGCTCATAGATCACCGCATCGCGAATCCACGGTGCCGATGAGGGAGCCGTGAGTGTCGCCGGCGCTGGTCGGACCGCCAGTGGTCGAGCCTGGGCCTGCGCAGGCGAACTCGACGCGAGGAACGCGCAGGCGACCAGCGTCGCGCCAACCCGCTGACAGCACCGTTGAACGTTGAGCATCATGGACCGTCTTATCAGGGGCGGAAGTGGCCGGGGATTCTTCACGCAATTTGGGCAGCGTGTGAGAACCCCCGGAAGTACCCGCGAGGGCAGGCAGCCTAGACTGCGCGCTGGCCAAGCGCCGACATTCGTGGGAGATTCTGCCGCCATGCCGCCCAATCCGCTCGTGCGACTTCGCAAGCTGTGCCTGGCATTCCCTGAGGCGCACGAACAGGAGGCGTGGGGTGAGCCCACCTTTCGCGTCCGAAACAAGCTGTTCGCCATGTTTGCGAGTCCCACCAATCATCATGGTGCAGGCCGACCTTCCGCCTGGATCAAGGCCGCGCGGGAGAACCAGCAACTTCTGGTTCGCGCGACACCAGACCGCTTCTTTGTGCCGCCATACGTTGGACCCAGCGGCTGGATCGGCGTCTGGCTCGATCACTCACCCGACTGGACGGAAGTCCGCGATCTCCTCGAAGACGGATATCGTCGGACAGCGCCCAAGCGCCTGTTGGCGCAACTCGACGCGCCGTAAGCGGCCACGTCTCGTCGACTACCGTGGGTCGCGCAGTCGAATGAGTCCTTCCTGCGCCACCGACGCCACGAGCACACCGGCTTGCGTGAAGATCTGCCCACGGACAAACCCGCGTGCGCCGGCAGCCGACGGACTATCCATCACGTACAACAGCCACTCGTCGGCGCGAAATGCCCGATGCATCCACAGTGAGTGATCGAGTGAGGCCATCTGCAGACGCGGGTCGCGGTACTCGACCCGGTGCGGCGTAAGACTCGTGGGTAGAAAGCCATAGTCGGACGCGTAGGCGAGAATGGCCTGGTGAACGATGGTGTCGGCGGGCAGCTCAGACACCACACGAAACCACGCGGCGCGAGCCGGCGCGCCGTGCCGCCAATCGTGCTCGGTGATGGGCACCATGCGAAAATCGATCGGCCGCTCCTGCGTCAGCACGGCGCGCAGCGAGGCCGGCAGGTGCTCGGCCTTTTCGCGCAGCACCTCGAGTTCGTTGCGCAGTGACTCGGGCTCCGGAACCTCCGGCATCCCACCTTGGTGATCAAGTCCCGACTCGGCCACGTGAAACGACGCCGACAGGTGGAAGATCGCCTCGCCATGCTGGATGGCGGTCACGCGTCGACTGGTGAAGCTCCCACCGTCGCGTGGACGGTCCACGAAGAACACGATCGGTGCCTTGAGATCGCCCGCGCGAAGGAAATACCCGTGCACCGAGTGGGCCTCGCGCGCTTCCTCAACTGTCCGGCGCGCCGCGACCAGCGCCTGTGCGAACACCTGTCCACCGAATACCCGTCCGGTGCCCAGATCGCGATTCTGCCCGCGATAGATGTTCACCTCGAGCGGTTCGAGGTCCAGCAGTGACAGCAGATCGTGGACGATGGGCACGAGAGGCATTGGAGAAGCGATGAGCGTTTCGCGCTGATGACGGCAGAACGGAGAATGTAGAAGAAGATATCCAAACCGTTGTGCGTTGACCAATTGGACCATACCATAGTGCATGCTGACTCGGCCTCAGAATCACACCGACCCCGTGACGTCGCCAGACGTCTGGGTTCTCGTGCCGACAATGCCGTCGGCCGACGAGCATCTGCAATACTACGGAGACTTTGAACAAGGGCGCGAAGAGTTTGCTCGCGCCTTTGCCGCACTCGGTATCGAGTGGCAATGGCAGCCCGTGAGTCTGGACACGGTCGAGTCGACGGTCCATGAGATGCAGCGCCGGGGCGTCAGCTGTGTCATCAATCTCTGCGACGGCGACGAACTGCAGGGCGTGCCGGGTCTCTCCGTGATCGACGCCCTGGAGCGCGCCGAGATTCCGTACACGGGCTCCAATCGCTTCTTCTACGATCTCACGACCTCCAAGATCGATATGAAGCGCGCCTTCGAAACCGCTGGGGTGCCCACGTCGCCCTGGTCGGTCGTCGAGCCGGCCCAGCGTGACTGGCACGCACCGTTTCAGCGTCCTGGTCGCCCGCTCATCGTCAAACCGGCCGTATCAGCGGGAAGCCTCGGCATCGGTCTCGAGAATGTCGTGCAGACACCCGAGGAACTGGCGGAACGCGTCCAGGCGCTCGCTGACGGCTACCGCGGCTGGGATCTGATGTCGGGTGGACTGATCGCGGAGGAGTTCGTGGTGGGTCGTGAGTACACGACCTTTATCGTTGGCGACCACAATGATCAGCGGCACCGCCGGGTGTATGCGCCGGTCGAACGCGTGTTCAATGGGGCGTTGCCACCCATGCAGCAGTTTCTGTCGTTCGATCGGCTGTGGGAGTTTCACGACAAAGAGTCGCCGCTGCCCGAAGGTGAGAATCTTTGGGAGTATGCGCGCATTCCCGTTTCGAAGGCCGCCACCATCAAGGCCGTCAGCTGGGACGCCTACTGTGCATGCGGCGGCGTCGGGTACGGCCGTGTGGACCTTCGCGAAGACGCCGAGACCGGCGAGTTGTTCGTGCTGGAAGTGAATGCGCAGTGCGGGCTCTCCGAAGACGAGAACTTCACCTCCATCGGCGCCATCCTGCGATTCGCCGGGGTGCCCTATCATCTGCTGGTCGAGCAGCTCATGCGACATGCGGAACGGCGGCACCGTCGGCAGCAGCGCGCTCGTAAAGTGGAGCTCAGCGTGGCCCGCCGCGTCGCATGACCGCAGGTGTGAAGGTGTGCGTGCTGCAGCCCGACTACAGCTCGTCAGTCGTTGACTATCGCCACTACGATCCGCCGCGCGATCTGGCGCCGCTCCTGCCGCACGCCACGGTCCACCACGTATTTCTCGACAAGCGCACGGTCTTTCGTCAACTCCACGAGTGCGCCCGCGAAGGGTATGACATTTACGTGAACCTGTGCGAGGGCTACCTCGATTGGGATGTCCCGTCGATCGATGTCATCCACGCGCTGGAGGAGTTGCAACTGCCCTACACCGGGCCGACGCCCGCCCTGTACGATCCGGCCAAGCCGCTCATGAAGTACGTGGCGTTTGCGGCCGGTGTCGATACCCCGCGTCACGTGGTCGTCTCCAGTCTGGACGAAGTGTCCGCACGCATCACGCACGCGGCCAACCCGCTCACCTTCCCGCTGTTCGTCAAGCCGGCACACGCCGGTGACAGTCGAGGCGTCGACGACGACTCACGCGTGATCTCGCCAGCGGCCCTCACGTACGCCGTGTCGCGTCGGCTCGCCGAGTTCTCGTCGCTATTGGTGGAAGAGTACATCGATGGACGCGAGTTCACGGTGCTGGTCGCCGCGACGGCCGATGGCGGCGTTCGCGCCTTCCGACCGGTGGAGTACGACTTCGGCGATGGCGTGCATTTCAAGACGTACGCCCTCAAGACGTCGGCGCTTCACCCCAACGCCAATCGCCCGGTCACCGATGACGCGTTGGCGGCTCGGCTGTCCGATGTGGCGACCAAGATATTTCGCGGCTTTCGCGGAGTCGGCTACGCCCGTCTCGATTTCCGTCAGGACGACGCCGGTGTCCTGCACTTTCTCGAAATCAACTTCACCTGCTCGCTGTTCTACGCCGAAGGCTCTGAGGGCTCGGCCGATCATATCCTGCGATTCGATGGCATCGGACCATCGGCGTTTCTGGAGTTGATCATCGCTGAAGGGATGGCGCGTCATCAGCGTCGACGGCCCGTGACAGAAATGCGCGGAGACTCCATTGCAGGGTATGGAAGTTTCGCGCTGCGGCCGTTTGCACCGGGCGACATCGTTTTTCAGGGCGAACAGCGCCCGCTGACCGTGGTCACGCTGCCGCACGTCGAGCGCTACTGGACGGCCGAGCAGCAACTCGAATTCCGTCGGTACGGCTATCCGCTCAGTCACGGGGTGTATGCGCTCTGGTCGGAGGATCCCACCGCGTGGCGACCGCAGAATCACTCCTGTGTGCCGAACACCGCCTTTCACGGACTTGATGTCATTGCCCTTCGCCACGTGGACATCGGCGAGGAGCTGACGTTGGACTATAGTGCCGCCATGAACGAGCTGAGCGAGCCGTTCGACTGCCGATGCGGACTGCCCGGTTGTCGCGGGCGCATTGCCGGCACACCGGGGAACTCGGTCACCGAGCGTACCCGACCAACGCGGCCTTGAACGAGGCGCGCCGAGCATGAAGAGATTTGTCGCCCTCCTTGCGGTTGTGCTGGTGGTGGCGTCAGTCTGGCGCAAGCCGGCCGTGCCGCCACGTGCCGATCCGACCACTGCGCCGCCAACCGCGCCGGTCTCCACTCGTGCCCAGTCGACGGTCGGATTCCGGACGCGAGCGCAGCTCGAGGAGCATTTCCAGAAGCACGGAAGCGAGTTCGGTCGGATTTCCATCCACCAGTACCTCGACCGGGCGCAGGCACTCCGTGACGCTCCGGTGGGCGGCGACGTCCTCGAGGTAGTGCGCCCGTCAGACGGCGTGGTGTCGCGCTTTGATCGGGCAAGTGGCGCTTTTCTGGCTACCGATCCAGGCGGCATCATTCGTACTTTCTTCAAGCCCAACGACGGTGAAGCATATTTCCGTCGACAGGCGAAGCGACGACCCTCGCCTTGAGCAACCCGCAACGAATGTGACGCGATGAACCACGCTGCGAACACCACCGTACCAACACTGCCGATGCTCGTGGAGCGTTGGGGTCAGGTCGTGGACGAGATCGAGCGCGGTTACACACTGACGTTCGACGACTACCTCAATGATGTCGACTTGCGGCACCTCATTGCCCGTAGCATCCGCAACGTGCCGCCCGGGCTTCGCGAACAGTTGGCACCGCTGCGGGCCGAGCTTACCGCTTACGATACCCGCTTCGTCGCGCTGACCGAGCCGAGCGACGGGTGCATCTGGGGCGAAGCCAACGCCGAGGACGAAGGCTGGTCTCCGGACGGCGAATGGTGGTACTATCGGCAACCGATGGACCGCCCCGAGGACTGGTAGGGAAACTCGTCCGCTTCCGTAGCCCCTTAGCTTTGAGGGCTATGTCCCACCGCCCCGACCTCGCTGAACAGATTGCCGCCGCGACGGCCTTGCTCGAATCGCTGGCCGTGGACCGAGCGCGCCTGCTCGACGTCCCGGAGCCCACGCGCACACGCTTCCTCAAGGCCGCCGGCGAGGTCTCGCGCCCCGACGCCATCCTGCGGCGTCAGATGGTCAAGGCCACCAAACGGCACAAGAAGGCCAAGCGGCAGGAGCACATCCAGAACGCCGAGTCCCAGCTCAACAGCACGGGCATCCGTTCGTTGCGTCGCCAGACGGTGTTCACAACGCCCAACTACCTCCTGCCCGGCAGCGACGAGCAAGGAACGGTGGACGATCCGGACTTTCGCGAAGCGCTGGAGCCGCAGCACTGCTACGTGTGCAAGCAGTCGTTTGACGTGCTGCATCACTTCTATGATCAACTCTGCCCGACGTGCGCCGAGTTCAACTACGCCAAGCGCAGCGAACTGGCCGACCTGACCGGGCGTGTCGCGTTGCTCACTGGCGGTCGCGTCAAGATTGGCTATCAGGCGGGGATCAAGCTGCTCCGCGCCGGCGCGCATCTCATTGTCACCACCCGATTCCCGCGCGACTCCGCCGCCCGATATGCGGCCGAGGCCGATTTCGCACAGTGGGGACATCGTCTCGAGATTTTCGGTCTCGACCTGCGCCACACGCCCAGCGTTGAGGCGTTTTGTCATCAACTCAACGAAACGCACGATCGACTCGACTTCATCATCAACAACGCCTGTCAGACCGTGCGTCGTCCGCCCGAGTTCTATCGGCATATGATGGAGATTGAGACAGCCGCGATCGGTCAGATGCCCGAGAACACGCGAAAGCTGCTCGGCGCCTACGAGGGAGTGCGCGCCTACAACATGCTCCCCGAAAGCACCTCGAGTTCCGACAGCAGCGCCGTCGCCCCGACGACGTCCGTCTCCCGTCTTCCATCTTCCGTCTTGCTGTCTCAAGTGCCACTGCTGCCCGACGACGCCGCGCCGCAAGCTCATCTCTTCCCGGAAGGACAGCTCGACCAGGACATGCAGCAAGTCGATCTGCGAGACCGCAATTCCTGGCGCATGCTCATGGCCGACGTGCCCAGTGTCGAATTGCTCGAGGTGCAACTCGTGAATGCCGTGGCGCCGTTCCTGCTCAACGCGCGTCTCAAACCGCTCATGCTGCGCACGCCGAACCGCGAGAAGCACATCGTGAACGTGTCGGCGGTGGAGGGTCAGTTTTATCGCAAGTTCAAGACGACGCGCCATCCACACACGAACATGGCCAAGGCGGCGCTCAATATGATGACGCGCACGGCCGCCGCCGACTACTTCACCGACGGCATTCACATGAACGCGGTCGATACGGGCTGGGTG
>JBEBIR010000168.1:0-7236 GCA_040080315.1 Gemmatimonas sp. | reverse complement strand
CCCAGCTGTTCCACGGCGCGACGAAACTCGACGACCGAGGCTTTCGGATCGTTCAATGGGAGTGTGGCCAGTGCGGCAAAACGCGGAGATCGTGCAGCGACAATCTCGGCGAACTCGTCGTTCACCATGCGCGCCAGTCGCGCCGCACGCTCGGGCGTTTCCACGTGCGTGCCCGGCGTGGTCAGGGAGAGCACTTGCGTGTCCACGCCTTCCTGTTCGAGCACCTCATGCCGGTAGGCGATATCTCGGTGTCCGCGCACGGCCGTGTTGAAATCGCCCGGATAGTGCACCTCCGGATTGCCGTCGCGGTCGATCTTGATCGTAATGGCACTATCGCCTGAGCGCAGCGCATCCATGTAGCGCGGGGGATAGAAATGATTGTGGACGTCGACAATTCTCACGATCCCGTCTCGTTGTCTGGAGTGAAATGTGCCCGCCGGGCCCAAAGGAAATAGACCGGCAGGCCGCTCAGCACAAGCAATAGCCCGATGGCGCTTTCCACCGGTTCAGCGATGATCTGGTTGACGACGATGGCGATGGTGCCCAGCACGAAAATACCGGGCAGCACCGGATGCCCCCACATGCGATACGCCGGCGCGTAGCCCGCGCGGCGGCGCAGCAGGAACAGGCTGGCCGCCATGAGGCCGAAGAAGATCCATTCGGTGTACACGACGCGCGTAAACAGCACACGATAACTGCCGGTACCCACCAGGACACACGCCCATATTGCCTGCAATACGATGGCCCGATGCGGCGTGCGATACACCGGATGCACGCCCGCTGTCCATCGAAACAGCAGGCGATCGCGCGCCATGGCCAGATACACCCGCGGGCCTGCGAGAATCACACCGTTCATCGCGCCGAGTGTGGACAGCACGACGACCGCGCTCATCAGTTCACGACCGGAGCCGCCCAGCGTGGCGTCGGCGAAGTCGGCAGCAACGGCCGTTGACCCGCTCACGGTGGCGAGTGGCAACACATACAAGTACGCGGCGTTCACTGCGACATACAGCGTGGTGACGAGCACGGTGCCGATCATCAGTGCGCGTGGAATCGTCCGCTCCGGAGCAATGGTCTCCTCGGCCGCGTACGAGACCATGTGCCAGCCACCAAACGCAAAGAGTCCCGCGACCAGCGCCGAAAAGAATGCTCCCGGCGCGATCGCCGCCGGCACCGCTGCGTTTGCATCGGACACGGTTTGCGCGGCATCACCAAAGAGCATCGCCAACAGCACAATGATCACAATGGCAAGCACCTTCACGACGGTGAGGATGGATTGCACCGCCGCACCAGGGCCCACACCGCGATAGTTCACCGCAGAAAGCGCCACCACACCAGCCATCGCGACCAGTCGGGTCCCTACGTCATCAAGCGGAATAAACGTGCCGAGGTAGCGGGCAAACACCATGGCAATGACCGCGATAATGCCCGTGTGCATGGTCCAGAACATCGCCCAGCCCCACAGGAAACCGATTGCCGGGGACCATGCCTCACGCAGGAAGACATACACACCACCCGTCCGCGGCCACGCCGACGCAAGCTCGGCGACCACCAGTGAGCCAATCAGAGTAAGCGCACCGGCCACCGCCCACACGGCAAGCACACCGGGAATCGACGGCACGCTGGCCGTGATCGCCGACGGCTGGACGAAGATGGACGCGCCGATGATGATGCCGACCACCATGGCGGTCGCGCGACCCACGCCGATTGAGCGGCGCAGATCGGTTTGGACTTGGGGAGCGGTCATCCCAGGCCCGCCATCAGGCGAAGCAGGCGATCTTGCGTCGCCTGATCACGGGGGACCTCGCCGCGCAGTTGTCCCTCGCGTAGCACCAGCACGCGCGAAGACAACGTGATCAACTCGGGAAGCTCGCTGGAAATCAACAGCACGGCGGCACCTTCCGACGCCCGCTGGTCAATCCACGCGTGCAGTTCGGCCTTCGCACCCACGTCCACGCCGCGCGTCGGTTCGTCGAGAATCAGCAGGTCACTCGCCGCGGTGAGCCACTTGGAGAGCACGACCTTTTGTTGATTCCCACCGGACAGCGACGAAACCGACGTCTCGGTCCCCGAACGTAGCCCCACACGGGAAAAACTTTCCCGTACCGCGGTGAGTTCGGCGCGTCTATTGACCCATCCCTTCCGCGCGAAGCGCGCCAGCGTTGGAAGTGTGGCGTTCTCCCGCGTGCGCATTCCCGGCACCAGGCCCTGCCGTTTGCGATCCTCCGGCACAAACCCGATGCCCTGTCGCATCGCATCGCGAGGACTGCGAATGATCACGCGCTGACCGCGCACGTGCACCTTTCCGGTTACGGACTGGTCGAGTCCGAATATCGCGCGCGCGATCTCTGACCGTCCGGCACCAACCAGTCCGGCAATCCCGACGACTTCTCCTGCGTGAACCGAGAACGAAATGTCAGCGAAGCGACCGGGTGACGACAATCCCTCCACCCGCAGGCGTTCTTCGCCGCGCGGCCGCTCCGCATGGCTCGCGAAGTAGGCCCCCAGCTCGCGTCCGATCATCTGTCGCACCAACGAACCTTCTGTGAGTTCTGTGGTGGGCTGTGTCGCAACATGCTGACCATCGCGCAACACGGTCACCGTGTCGCAGAGCGCAAAGATTTCCGGCATGCGGTGCGACACATAGAGCTGGGTCACGCCACGCGCGCGCAGCGTGGACATCAAGGCGTACAGGCGCTCCGCTTCGGCCGCGCCGAGACTACTGGTGGGTTCGTCGAAAATAATGACCTTCGCGCCTTCGCCCACCGCCGCGGCGATCTGCACCAACTGCTGCTCGGCAACGCTCAACGAGTGCATCGAACGGTCCGGGTCGATCTGTGCGCCGGTATCGCGCAGCAACGCCAGCGCCCGCGTCCGCAGTGTCAACGCGCTGACCAGTCCCAGCCGATGCGGCAACGACCGCAGGCACAGATTGTCGCCGACCGTGAGATTGTCGCAGAAGGCAAGCTCCTGATGCACCATCGCGACGCCCGCCGCCAACGCGTCGCGGGGTGAGCTGAAGCGCACCGGTGTGCCATCGATCTCGACGGTGCCCGCGTCGGGTTGGTGGAGTCCCGCCAGCACACGCCCCAACGTGCTCTTGCCCGCACCATTCTCACCGCAAATGGCGTGACACGAGCCCGCCGCGACGTCGAAAGAAACTTCGCGCAGTGCCACCATGCCCGGAAAGCGCTTGGTGACACCGCGAAAGCGAATGCGGGGAGTGCTCAATTACTTCGGCAGCGCGAGGTACTTGGGATCGACATCGGCAAAGCCCCAGGTCTTCAACTGGCGCGCCCACTCGCCAAGGTTGTCCTTCGACACCCGGACCAATTCCATCTGCACTTTGGCCGGGACGTCCTTCTTGAGATAGACGTGATCGAAAATGGTGTTGACCGAGACATACCCCCAGCTGTACGTGGGCTGCGCGAACAGCACGGGCGCCAACCCGGTCTCCACATACGCCAGCTCGGCGGGCAGCGCATCAATCGATACTATCTTCACCTTCGCCGGATCAAGGTCGGTGAGCAGCGTGCGGGTAAACAGCGCCCAACCGCCCACCATGGCGAATCCGTTCACATCGGGATAGGCGTTCTTCACCCGCAAGACCTCGGCCGCGGCGTCCTGTGGCGTTTCGGCGTGGTAGAAGGCGTTGACGATTGTGATACCTGGATACTTCGTGGCGGTCTCTCGTACGCCACGCACTCGGGCCTGCAAGTTGGGCGCATTCTGGTTGCCAGCGATAATCGCAATCTTGCCCTTGCTACCCATCTGTGCCGCGAGCTCGTCCATGATCTGCACGCCCATCGCCACGTCATCGCCGCCGTAGAACGAGAAACGCTTGGAATCGGGAACGTCACTGTCGAACGTCATCACCGGCACGCCGCGATCGACGGCTTCGTTCACCGCACCGCGCACCTTGCCGGCGTCGCTCGCTGAAAGGAGAATGGCGTTGGCCCCTGAGTTCACGGCCTCGGAAATGCGCTGCGACTGCACCGCGCCATCCTCATTGGGCGGCGTGAGCCAGTCGATCTTCACGGTGATGCCATGGGTCTTGGACAATTCCGCCGCGGCCGCATCAGCGCCCTGACGTCCGGACAGGAACACCGGATTCGTGGAGCTCTTGGCGATCATGGCGATCGTGAACGTCTTCGCGGCCGCGGTGTCAGTCTTCTTCGCCGAGTCAGCACTCCCGCCGCACGCGGCGATGACGAGGGCACCCAACATCAGCACGCCGTTGAGCGTGGTATGAGACCGCGGATTTCGTGGGCGCATCGAAGCTCCAGTGAAGTTCGTGAAAGGTCGAAACAGTCAAGCGCGTGAAGCGAAGCGTTCGGACAACCGATTAAAGCCGCGTTGATCAAGCACCACCGCCACGATCAGTGCCGTGCCGATGATGATCCACTCGTAGTTCTGGTCCAGATGCAATGTGCGAATACCCTGACGCATCATGACGATGAGCAGGGCGCCAAGCATGGCGCTGATCGCGCTGCCCTTGCCACCCGACAATGAGGCGCCACCCACCACGGCCGAGGCGATGACATACAGCTCGTAGCCATTCGCGTCGGAGGAGGTCGCCGAGCCATAGAAGGCCGCACCCAGGAACGCCGCGATGCCGGCGAGCAGTCCGGACACCACGAACACGCCGAGCGTAATGCGTGAGACGTTGAGTCCCGAGTACCGACTGGCCTCCGCGTTGCCGCCGATGGCAAAAATGTGTCGTCCCCAGATTGTGCGCGACAGATAGAGCGCGCCCACCACCGTAACCACAACCATGCTCAACAGCGGCACCGGGTACAACGCCGCGCCAAGTCCGAGCGGTGCCTTGGCAACGGCGGTCAGCGCTTGAGGCACCAGAATGCTTTCGGCATGACTGCTCACGAACGCCACACCACGCAAAATCCACATGGTGCCCAATGTGATGATGAACGGATGCACGCCGAGTCCAATGACCATCAGACCATTGGCCAGGCCGCAGCCGACACTGACCAGCAGACAGGTGCCGAGTCCGACCACCACGGTGAGCGACGGGTCCATGGGTCCAAGAGCGCGCAGCACCATCGCCATGACCACGCCGGCAAGTGCGTAGATCGCGCCGACGGACAGGTCGATACCGCCGGCGATGATCACCAACGTGGCACCAACGCCCATGATAGCGAACGCGCTCGCGTCGGTCGCCATTTGAATGAGCGTGTAGCGATTGAGGAAATTGTTGACCGTGGCACCAGACTGCGGGTCGGTGTGCGAGCCGGCGCCCAGTGTGAGTGCGGTGCCCAGCAGCAGCAGTACCACGACGAGCCCGAACTGCTGTGAACGCAGTACGGACCCTCGAAGCCTTCCGACGAGGGATTCAGGAGCAGCAGCGTGATTCACGGCATCCGCGTGACGTATTTGTCGAGTGAGTGTGAACACAGTAACATATGGGCGCACGCAGGTCCGTCAACGTGTTTCAACTCGACTCTCGCAATGTCCATCCACAAGCTCGAATCCAACGTTGGCGGCAAGACCGATACCGCTCGCCGCGCGAAGTCCACCAAGCCCGTGCTGCCACCCAGGCGCGTGACCCTCGGCGTGATCGTCGGGAATCGCGGGTTCTTCCCGGGTCACCTGGCCGCCAGTGGGCGTGTGGACATGCTGCGAGCCTTGGAAGAGGAGGGCATCGACGCGGTGATCATTGAGGCAGCGGCGTCCAACCACGGGGCCATCGAAAGCCGCGATGAGGCCAAGGCCTGTGCGGCGCTGTTCCGCGAGCATCGCGATCGCATTGATGGCGTGGTCGTGACGTTGCCGAACTTTGGCGACGAACGCGCGGTGGCCGATACGCTGCGACTGGCCGGCCTCGAGGTGCCCGTGTTGGTGCACGCCACGTCGGACGATCCGGCCAAGATGCAGATTGATCACCGACGGGACGCGTTTTGCGGCAAGATGTCCGTGTGCAATGTGCTCACGCAGTACGGCATTCCGTACACACTGACCTCGACCCATACGCAACGCCCGGAGTCCGCCGGCTTTCGGCAGGATCTGCGCGGTTTTGCGGCGGTATGCCGCGTGGTGAAGGGACTGCGCGGCGCGCGTATCGGGGCCATTGGCGCGCGACCGGCGGCGTTCAAGACCGTGCGCTACAGTGAAAAGATTCTGGAACGTGCTGGCATTTCGGTCGAGCCGATTGACCTGTCGGAGATCATGGGTCGCATCGCCCGCCTGGCTGACACCGACGCCGCGGTGCGCCGCAAGGTCGACGAGATGAAAGCCTACGTGGATACCAGTGGTGTGCCGGACGAGCCGCTGCTCAAGATGGCCAAGCTGGGGCTCGTGATGGAACGGTGGATGCAGGAAGTGGATGTCACCATCAGCGCCGTCCAATGCTGGACAAGCATGGAGGAATACTTTGGTGTGGTGCCGTGCACAGTCATGAGCATGCTCAGCAACGCGAACCTCCCAAGCGCCTGCGAAGTGGATGTGATGGGCACCATCAGCATGCATGCGCTGACGCTGGCGTCACAGACACCGTCCGCGCTGCTGGACTGGAACAACAACTATGGCGACGATCCGAACAAGGCGGTCTGCTTCCACTGCAGCAACCTGCCGCGCGACTTCTTTGAATCGCACACCATGGACTACCAGGCCATCATTGCGGGAACGGTGGGTCGTGAGAACACGTACGGCACGATTGTTGGCAAGGTGAAAGCGGGTCCCATGAGTTTCGCGCGGTTCTCCACCGACGATGCCACTGGTGTCATTCGCGGCTACGTGGGCGAGGGGCGTTTTACCAACGATCCGCTGTCGACGTTTGGCGGCGCCGGCGTGGTCGAGATTTCCGACCTGCAGCCGCTGCTCAGACACATTTGTCGCAACGGATTCGAGCATCATGTGGCGGGGACATTCTCACATGTGGCCGACGCGGTGCACGAAGCCACGACCCGCTATCTGGGGTGGGACATTCTGAGGCACGGCTGAGTATGGCCGTCGTGGCCGGCGTGGATTTCGGCACGCAGAGCGTGCGCGTCTCGATTGTGGACAGCGCGCGCGGTGTTCTCGGCTTCGGCGTGTCGGAGTATCCGGTCCAGCGTGATCCGCGCGATCCCGAGTTCGCCACGCAGTCGCACCATGAGCACATGCGCGCCCTCGTGGATGCCAGGCGCGCCGCGCTGCAGGATGCCGGTGTCGAGGGCAGGGTCGTGCGCGCCATGGCGCTCGACACCACTGGGTCGACGGTCATTCCGGTGGGCGAAGGAC
>JBEBIR010000167.1:0-7238 GCA_040080315.1 Gemmatimonas sp. | reverse complement strand
TCGTCACTAGGCTACTGCGCTCCCCTGCAGTACGAACAACAGCTCGACCATTTCGGCCGAGCTGCCTAACCGGTGTCTACCAAACCGGGGTAACCTCACGTGTGGTTTCCGCAGTTCCCGTGGTTTCCGTGGAGAGCGGTTAGACGACCGCGCGTGCTGCCTACCGCGGTCCTGGCGAGCGCGGTACAAAACGCAGCAGCAGCGCCACGGCCGCGAGCGCGACGCCGACCCAGCGCAGCCATTCGATCCCTGACCGGATCGCCACGCCGAACGCGGTGGCGCCCGCGACCAGCAGCAGGAGACGCACGCGGAGCATCATTGGCCAGGCAGTCCGGCGGCGCGCGCCTCGGCGTCGGGCACGTCGAGCACCATGCGCAGGAGCGCTGTCGAAAACACCTTGCCCTGCGCGTCGGTTTTCAGCGAAAAGGTGCCACCACCATCCAACGCGCCATGCAGCAGAAAATTGAGCGCGTTGAGGTTGGGCAGCTCGAAGCGCACCACATCGCCGGTGATCTGACCGGCGAAGTGTGTGGCGACGCGCTCGCGCGTTACATGACGATCAATCACGGCGTACCACTCCGGTTTGAGCGCGATGAGGCCCACATTGGCTGTGTCGCCTTTGTCGCCGCTGCGGGCGTGCGCAATGTCCACCAATCGTACCTTCATGGGCTACTCCAGGATGCGAACGGCGGTGGATACAGCACGCTTGTCGAGCAATGCCGGCCAATAGGCCACGATCTCCTCAACCTTTGGGCGGCCGGCCGCAAAGCCGGTCACGCTGGGCGGACCATTGAGCACCAATGGCACGATCTCTCGCGTGAACCGCTCGACGTCGGCGCGATTGCTGCCGCGCACACCAATGCGGAACTGCACTTCGGGCGCGTCACGACCGTCGCCCGACAGGGCGCCGTGTGTCGCGTTTGCACCCACGAACTCCGTCAGCACCTGATCAAAATGCAATCCGAGATTGTCGAGTCGCTCGCGCAGCACGCGATCGGCCAACTGCGCCTTCTCCATCGCGTCGGGCCACGCATACACCAACGAGCCCACTGCCTTAAAGCCCGCACGATAGGCGATGGACACCTTGAGAAACGGCGTCGGCGGACCACCGGTGATGCCATGCACGCGCACGCGATTGTCACCGTCGGCCGCCACCCGAATGCTGGTGAAGTCGGCCACGACGTCGGGCGTGATGTAGGCATTCGGATCACCCATCTCGTACACCAATTGTTCGGTCACGCTGGGCACGGACACGCGGCCGCCGGTGCCCGGATGCTTCGTGATCACGAATGTTCCATCGGCCGATGCTTCCGCAATCGGATAGCCGACGTTGGCCAGATCGGGGATTGTGCGCCACTCGTGCAGGCAGTTGCCACCCGAACTCTGCGCACCGCATTCGAGGATATGGCCAGCGATGATTCCGGCCGCGAGGCGATTCCAGTCGTCGGCTGCCCATTTGAACTCGTGGCGCAACGGCGCCATGGTGAGCGCGGTATCGGTGCTTCGTCCCGTGATGACCACGTTGGCGCCTTGCTCAAGCGCTTCGACAATCGGCGTCGAGCCGATGTACGCATTGGCCGACAACACGCGATCGCGAATGGTGCTGAGCGGCTCGCCGGTGTCCATGTTTGCCAACGGATGACCGGCCGCGAGCAGTTCGTCGATGCGGTCGAGGATATCATCACCACTCACCACGCCAATGCGGATGCGACCGCGCACACCGCTCGCCGTCGCGGCTGCGAGCACCGCCTCGGCGCAGGCCGAAGGATTCACGCCGCCGGCATTGGCGATGACTTTGACGCCACGCTCAGCGACGGCCGGGAACACGCTCTCCATCGCACCGACGAAGTCTCGCGCGTAGCCCATGCGCGGATCGCGTTCCCGCTGTTTCTGCAGGATCGACATCGTGACTTCCGCGAGGTAATCCAGCATCAGGTAGTCGACTGGTCCGCCGTCTACTTGCCGACGTGGTGCTTCCAGCCAGTCTCCCCAGAATCCCTGGCCGCTCGCCACGCGCACAATACGCGATGCGTCACTCATGACCTCTCCGTGCCGGAATCCGGCGCGCCGAACGTTGGCATGGGGGGCAGCACAAAGGCGCCCAGATGGGGTCCTGCATTGTGTGACGATGCGCGCAACGCGAGCGCGAGCATCGGGCGCGTGTCTTCGGGATAGAGAATCGCGTCGGCGAATCCGCGGGCGGCAGCGTACCGCGCGTCAAGTTGGTGCTCGTAGTCGGCCCGCATCGCGTCCACGGACTCCTGCACTTCGGCGGATGGTGACGCGCCCGCCTTTCGCGCGGCGTCGATGGACGGTCCGTGCACGGCCTGAATCGCCGCCTCACCCTCCATCACCGCCATTCGTCCGGTTGGCCAGGTAAACAGAAAATCCGGGTCGAAACCCTGCCCTGCCATTGCGTAGTATCCCGCCCCGCTCGCGTGATTCACCGTGAGCACAATCTTTGGCACCCGCGCGCACGCCATTGCTTCCACGAAACGCGCGCCGGCGCGAATGATGCCTTCATGCTCGGCGTCGGGACCCACCATGAATCCGGAAACGTCCTGAACGAACAACAGCGGCAATCCTTGGCGGTCGCAGCGCTCAATGAAGAACGCCACCTTCTCCGCACTCTCGGCATAGATGATGCCGCCAAAGCGCGGCCGCTCCCCGGCGCGTCCCTTGATGAGTCCGCGCTGGTTGGCAATGATGCCGACCGGCATGCCTTCAATGCGGGCGTCTCCGCAGATCATTTCCTTCGCGAGATTGGGCTGAAACTCGTCCAGCGCCCCGTCGTCGAGAATAGTGCGCAGCAGCGCGTGCATATCGTACGACATGCGATGATCGGCGGGCAACAGTTCATACAGCGACTGCGGTGGTTCAGCGGGTGGTTGATGTGTTGCCGCGTCAGGTGTGCGAGGACGAGGCAGTCGGCCCACCAGATCGCGCAGTTTCGCGATGCATGCCTCGTCATCATCAAGTGCATAGTGCGCGACGGCTGAAACCTCCGTGTGAGTCACGGCACCGCCCAGCGTCTCCCCGTCCACGGTTTGTCCGGTCGCACCCTTCACCAGATTGGGGCCACCCAGTCCCATGAACGATGTGCCCTTGACCATCAGGATCACATCGCTCAACGCGGGCAAGTAGGCACCGCCGGCCACGCACTGTCCCATCACCGCCGCGAACTGCGGAATGCGCAGATACCGGCGCATGATGGAGTTGTAGTAGAAAATGCGTGCCGCTCCGAACTGTCCTGGGAACACGCCGCCTTGATAGGGTAGGTTCACGCCCGCCGAGTCGACCAGGTAGACGATCGGTATGCGGCAGCGCATGGCGACTTCCTGCGCGCGCAGAATCTTCTTGATGGTTTCTGGCCACCATGAGCCGGCCTTGACGGTGGCGTCATTGGCCACGACCACCACTTCGCGTCCATCAACGACAATCACCCCAGTGATCACGCCGGCGGCGGGGGCCTGTCCGTCATACTGATCGTACGCGACCAGCAGGCCGATCTCCAGGAACGGCGTGTCCGGATCGCGCAGTCGCTCCACGCGTTCACGCGCGGTGAGCTTGCCCTGTTTGTGCTGCTTCTCAATCTTGTCCCGTCCACCGCCTTCCCGAAGGCGCGCTTCCAGCGCGCGCACGTCGTCAGCAAGTTGTCGCAGCCTACCGCTCATGCGTCCTGCTGTTCGCGCGCCGCGAACCACTCGCGTATGTAGTCCACGAGATCCTGTGTGCTGGTGCCGGGTCCGAACAGGCGCGCGATGCCTCGTGCCTGCAAGGCCTCCATGTCTTCCTTCGGGATAATGCCGCCGCCCGTAAGCAGGATGTCGTCACGACCCGCTTCGGCCAGCAGGTCGTACACGCGCGGAAACAGCGTCATGTGTGCACCGCTGAGGATGGACAGGCCGACGACGTCGACGTCCTCCTGAATGGCGGCGGTGGCGATCATTTCCGGTGTCTGGTGCAGCCCGGTATAGATCACTTCCATCCCCGCATCGCGGAGCGCGGCGGCGACAACTTTCGCGCCGCGATCATGGCCGTCGAGGCCGGGTTTGGCAACAAGCACACGAATGGGTCGAGTCATCGAAGTCCGTTCGGGGTGAATGCGTAAGATATCAACGCGCTATCCCTCGCGTCGGGCGACAAGCAGCATTTCGCCGGCTCGGCGATGGAGCGGTCGATCGGTCCACGCGTCGAAGGCCTGTTCGACCACGAGTCCCACCTCGCACAGTCGGGCGGCCAATTCCGAGGCCGTGTACAGGCGTATGCGATGCATGCGTTCGCCATCACCGTCGGGGCCACGCCAGGTCGACGTAATTTCGAGAAATCCGCTGAGCGGATCAAACGTGCGTTCCTGGGCGAACATGGTGCCGTCGGCGGTGCTCCACCAATCACGTTGCAGAAACTTGGCCATCACGCCGTCGCGGCTGCCGCCGTGCCAGATGAGCACGCCGCCCGGTTTGAGCACCCGGGCAAACTCGCGCAGCACGCGAAGGTCGTCACCGGGGCTGTCGAAGAACCCGAACGAGGTAAACAAGTTCACCACCGCGTCAAATCGCGACGTCCATTTCGACGGCAGGGTGCGCATGTCCCCCTGCGTGTATCGCAGCGCGCGCGACGTCCCGCGCTTCCGGGCCGCGGCCAGCAATGTGCGCGAGTAGTCGAGGCCATCCACCTGAAAACCGGCTTCGGCGAGCAGGTGCGCGTGGCGACCCTGACCACACGGGCAGTCGAGCACGCGGGATCCCGCAGGCAGCTCGAGCAAGTCCAGCAGTCGCGACACCTCCTTGCGGTCCCGCACGAGATCGAACAACGGTTCGTATTCGTGCAGATACCGCTCATCGAAGTGCGTCTGCCACCACGGAACGACCTTCTTGGCTGGACTCAGAAAAACACCGGTTCTCGATACGCGCCAAACACATCCTCAAGCGCGGCACGGATCTCGTAGAGCGTGCAATAGGCGCGCGCGCAGTCGAGGATGAATGGCACGACGTTGGTGTCGCTGCGGGCCGCGTTGCGCAGCGCGTCCAGTCGCGCGGCCACGACTACGCTGTCGCGTGATGCCCGTACGGCCGCGAGCCGCTCGCGCTGTTCACGATCCGCCTCCGCGCCGATACGAAGGATGGGGATGCCCAACTCTGGCTCATCGGTCACGAACTCGTTGACGCCGACCACCAGTTTGCGGTGCTGCTCAATCTCCCACTGTTGACGCGCGGCACTCTCGGCGATGCGCTTCTGAAACCACCCTTCCTCAAGTCCCTTCACCACGCCGCCGATCTCGTCGATCTGCGTGAACAGGGCTTCGGCTTCGGCTTCCAGGCGATCGGTGAGCGCTTCGACGTAGTACGAGCCGCCCAGTGGGTCCATTACGTTGGGCACGCCGGTTTCGAAGGCCAGCACTTGTTGCGTGCGCAAGGCTACCTCCACCGCGCGCTCCGTCGGCAATGACAGCGTCTCGTCCATCGAGTTGGTATGCAACGACTGCGTACCGCCGAGTACGGCGGCAAGCCCTTGATATGCTACGCGCACCACGTTGTTCATCGGCTGCTGCGCGGTCAGCGTCACACCGGCGGTCTGCGAATGGAATCGCATCATCCAGGAGCGCGGATTCTTCGCGCCATAGCGCTCCTTGAGGTGCCGCGCCCAAATGCGACGGGCCGCGCGCAGCTTGGCGATCTCCTCGAAGAAGTCGTTGTGAATGTCCCAGAAGAACGACAGTCGGGGCGCGAAGGTGTCCACATCGAGGCCGCGCGCGATACCGCGCTCGACATACGTGAAGCCGTCGGCGAGCGTGAAGGCCAACTCCTGCGCGGCCGTCGAACCTGCCTCGCGAATGTGGTAGCCCGAGATGGAGATCGTATTCCAGTGGGGCGCGTGTTCAGCGCACCACGCGAATCCATCAGCAATGAGGCGCAGCGCCGGTTCAATCGGGAAGCACCAGGCGTGTTGCGCCATGTACTCCTTCAGAATGTCATTCTGCACCGTGCCCTGAAGTTTCGTGGTGTCGGCTCCCTGCTTTTCCGCGGCCGCGATATAGAAGCACAGCAGAATGATGGCCGGCCCGTTGATCGTCATCGAGGTCGAGACCTTATCGAGCGGAATGCCCTCGAACAACGTCTCCATGTCCGCCAACGACGAAATCGCCACACCACACTTGCCAACCTCGCCCTCGGATCGCGCGTGATCCGAGTCGTAGCCCATCAACGTGGGAAAATCAAACGCGACCGACAGTCCGGTCTGCCCCTGTGACAGCAGGTACTTGTAGCGCTGATTCGTTTCGCGCGCCGTACCGAAGCCGGCGAACTGGCGCATCGTCCAGAGCTTCCCACGATAGCCGGTCGGATGAATGCCCCGTGTGTAGGGCCATTGCCCTGGCAGCTCGAAGGCGGTGCCCGCCGAGTCTTCGAGATCGAGCGCGGTGAACAGCGGTTCAATCTCGGCGGCAGAATTGGTAAACGCGATGTCGCGCTTGCGTCCGCCATCGTACTGCGACTTCCACCGTCCGACTTCGTCTCGCAGCTGATCGAGTTCAGCCTGCTGTTGTCGCACCACGTCCTCGAGGTCGCGGATCGTCGTCATCAGTTGGTTCCCGGTAGGAGACCCACAATGGGCGTGTGCTCGGCGCCGGTGAGCAACGGTCCGCTGCGTCCGCGCAGCGCGTCGGCGACGGAGAATGGCGCCACGGTGCCGGCTTCGAGCTTGGGGAGTTGGCTCTCCAGCCATGTCAGTGTCTCGGCATCGTGCCAGAGGCGCTGCCGTACCTGTGCTTCCACCACTTCCATCACGCGCTCCCGGAGACGCTGGCGTCGCCGAGTGCGCAACTCACCGCTCGCCTGAAGATAGTAGAAGTGGCGGTCGAGAGCGTCGACCACGAGATCGATCCCCTCACCCTTCGCGGCGATCGTTCGGAGGACGGGGGGCGTCCAGGTAGTCGGCGAGTCACCGTGACCGGATGATTCGGCCGCCGCCCGAGCCGCGCGTGCTGGATTCATGGCCTGCCGCAGCGCGTCACGATCCCCGATGCTGGAGAGGTCGATGCCATGGTGCGCCGGAGCCGGCATCGCTGCGCCAGACCGCAACCCGAGCATCAGCTCAATGTCGTTGCGCAGTCGATCTGCTCCAGGTCGGTCCGCTTTGTTGACGGTGAAGACGTCGGCAATCTCCATCACGCCGGCCTTGAGCGTCTGAATCGCATCTCCCGACTCCGGCACCAGCACGACCAGCGTGGTGTCTGCTGC
>JBEBIR010000935.1:0-1515 GCA_040080315.1 Gemmatimonas sp. | reverse complement strand
AGGCTGGTGGAGTCGTTCTCGCATTGTTTGGACGCGCCGCACTGGCCGAGGATGCGCATCTGCCCGATAGCAAGCCGGGCTTTTCGGGTGTCAGTCTTGCGCAGTGCTGCATCGACGAGGCCGAGGTCGACACCGTGTTGGCCGAAGCCGTTGCTGCCGGCGGGACACTGTTGAAGCCCGGGCAGAAAGTGTTCTGGGGCGGTTACTCCGGCTACTTCGCCGATCCCGACGGCCACGTTTGGGAGGTGGCACACAACCCATTCTTCCCGCTTGACGACAACGGGATCGCGCAACTTCCCCCGCCCGCGACGGGTTGAGCGGCATTCACCCACGCAGCCATTGATCGACGCAGCTTGAATACCAAGCAGGCTCAACCTCTTGCCCCTTTAAAAGGCCGTCGCCCTTTATATTGGCGTGTACCGCGCTTTATCCAGACCACAAAAAGGCGGGTCCAGGGCTTCGCCCTGGTCAGGGGTGCACGAGGGGCTGAAAGCCTCTCGTATCGCCCGTGAGGGCGATTGCGACGGGCCTTACGATTTGGGTGGCGCGGTCGCGGCGAATGCCGGCACGGCTGCTTCGAACCGGTCGAGCCAAGCAACGAGCTCGGGGTGCTTTTCGCGCCATTTTCCGGCTTGGCGGGTGTCGAGAAAGCCGAGCGCGCAGGCGAGCGTGATGTGGCCGTAGTCGGGATGCGCTCTCCAATCGGGAATATTGCTTTCGAGGTATGCGAGACCCGCTTCCACCTTGGCCTGCTGACGGTCGACCCATTCCTGGTGGCGCTTTTCCTCGGGCCGGAAGCGGCTCTCGTAAACGACCAGTACGGCCGCTTCCATGATGCCATCGGCGAGCGCCGCCAGTGTCAGCGACTTCACGCGCTCGATACCGGGGGCAGGGAACAGTTGCGGCGATGGCGCGAGCGTGTCGAGATACTCGCAGATGACGTGGCTGTCGAAGATCAGTGTGCCGTCATCCAGGCGCGCGGCCGGGATCTTTTGTAATGGGTTTGATGCACGCAAATCTTCGTTGCGTTTGGCATCCGATTGCGGATCGATGAACTCCACCTTGTTCGCGATGCCCTTCACGGACACGGTGATGCGCACCTTGCGCACGAATGGCGAGCCGTACGATTGGGTGATCTGAAGCATGCGCGGGAACTCTCCAGCTGGCGTGCACCAGCGTTCAATCATTGCGCCCTTTAGTGCTTTGACACATCGTGCAACGCGGCGCGGTGTGAGGCAAGCGGCCCATCGTGTTTCGCGCTGAAGGTGTGCCGGTGGATCGAGCAGCCAAGGCGTCTGCGCCAGTAGCGGTTCCATGCGTTCGTCGCGAGCAGCGAATGCCCGGACGTTCGTGGCGAAATTGCTTTCGCGGCGAGAGCGAAAAAGGGAGCGGCTCGCGACCTGGAGGCGGCAAGCGTTGTGCTTGCTTCCGTCAGGCTCGACCTCCCCGCAGCAGCCGAGACGAGCGCGCTCCCCTGCAGGCTTAGTCGCACGGCATAGGCGCGTGGCCATCCCA
>JBEBIR010000166.1:0-7257 GCA_040080315.1 Gemmatimonas sp. | reverse complement strand
CTCCACCGTCAGGTCCTTGATGATCATGCCGAGGATCGCGGTCGCCTTTTCGCGCGCATCGGCTGGCGTCTTGCAGAACTTTACCCCGCCGGCCTTTCCGCGGCCGCCGGCGTGCACCTGCGCTTTCACCATCACGGCCGTGCCATAGCGCTGCGCAATGGCTTCTGCGGCCTCAGGGGTCGTGGCGATTTCACCTGGCGGGATCGGCACACCGGCCGCCCGCAAGAGCTCCTTCGCTTGATATTCGTGTAGGTTCACGCGTTCTCCGAATCGAGGAAATGCTACGCTTCAATGCTATCCGGTCACGTGCAGCCATGCCAACTGACGGTGACGACCGGACCCTGTTGCCGCATCACGGCGGCGTCCTTCCCAGTATCGCGCCCAGACTGTCGAAGGCCGCACCGAATCGCGTCCACTCGCCACGTCGCATCGACTCCCGCATCACATCGTACAGGCGTCCGATACGTTCACCACGCGCATCCCCGTCCTGCGAGGGCCAGTCGGTCTCGTGACGTGCAGGTGACGGCGCGCCTCGTAGCGAGGCCACGGCGTCAGCCAGTGTGCCCCCCAGAGCCACTCGCGATCCGTCGAGGAGGGCGACGCGCGTGATGACGGGCGCGCCATCCACGCGATTCCAGACCAGCGTCTGCACAAGCACCGGCCCGTTCTCCGTCGACAGCACCTGCACGCGACTCATGCGCACGCGCGGTTCACGCCGACTGCCTTCTGGCACGACGGCGCGCGCGGTGTCCAGAACGGCGCGGAGCCGCTCTGTCTGATCGCTCCAGCGCGCGCGAGGCACGGTGGAGGAATCCCAGAACGTCGCGCGAAATCGCCCCCCGACGGCCGAGATCACGCCGTCCAACTGGTCACCGCCGTCGAGCAACGGCACGCTCCACGCTACCACAGTCCCCTGCGCGCCCGCGACCAGATGCACTGGTGGTGTGGTGCCGACAAACGCGCTGTCCGGGAGATGTCGGCGTACGGCGCCCTCCAATCGCGATCCGAACTGCGCAAAGGCGCGTGTTTGCGCCAACGCGCCGTCGCTTGCAGGCGGCAGTTGATCAAGCAGACCGACGGGAAGCTCACGCGCCGGAACCAGCAACGTTGGAATGCGCGCAAACCAGGTGCGGGCAATGGCGTCAGGGCGCTCGACCGGCACGAGTCGCACGCGTCCGGTTGCCGCGTCCACCAATGCCGTTGCGGCAAAGCGGAAATAGCTCCGTTCCTCGCCGACAATCGTCCAGCGTTGGCTGAGGGGAAACCGATTGGAACTGCTGTACAGATTCAGCGACCACAGCAGTGCACCGTCGTGCAGGATCGGCTGCACGTCCTGTCCTTGCGCGAAGATCGGCGCGAGTCGCGCGATACGTTCACGCACATCGCGATACACAACGAGTCGAGGTGATGGTCCGGGCACGCTGTCGGCCTGAAGCAGCGTCGGATCGCGAGCGGCCCAGGCCTGTGCGATCCGCATGCCGATGCTGCGCATGGGCGTTCCCAGCACACCAGCGGGATCGACCAGCAGACGATGTCCGTACAGTCCTGGAGCGGCGACCGGCTCGCCATCGGTCTCCCGGTTCTCGCCACGCGCACCCACGGCGATGTCGAGGACACTGTCCCGCAACGAGGATTGCGTCACGTCGGCGATGGCGACCGTCCAATCCTCGACACCCGCCGCCGGGCGACGCACCAGCAGCGCCGCCACATGACCAGAGGCGGTCCGTGTCCATCCGGCCGGACTCGCGTCAAGCATCGCGCCCCGTCTGTCGGCCGAGCGAATGCGCGCGCCGTCCGGATCCCATACGCTCACACGTGTGGGCAACTCACTGACGGCCAGTTGCGTCCGTACCAGTCCACGCGGATCGGCGGACGACTCCGCCCCGGTGACAATACCGTCGACATCGTACGCGCGCCGACTCACCAGCGTCCGATTGGCGAGGTATGGCAGATCGCGCCGAGCGATGTCGCCGACAATTGCGCTTCGGGCAAGCGCGATTGGCAGCAGTTGTCGACCGGCAATTGACGCGACGAGCACCAAGGTCACTGTGACGAAAGCGGAACGCATCTGCCCGAGCCAGCCGGCACGCAAGACGATGGCCGCGGCGATCCCGCACAGCACCACCAGTACGCGATCCACTTGCAGCGTAACCACGTGGTCGATGCGAAGAAACATTCCCTGCGGCCCGCTCCCGCGCTGCAGCAGATCGAATCCGTCCAGTCGATAACTCCAGGCGAGCAGCAGCAGCACCACGGCTCCCAGGACGCTCAGGTGTCGCCGCACATGGGTCGATGCAACCACATGACGCCCCTCGAGCCGCAAGCTGCGCGTGAGTGCGTAGAGGAGCAGCACCACCAGCAGCACCAGCACGACGGCCGCGAGCGCCCACAGATATGCCGCCTCTTCTAGCGGCAGCGCGTAGACGTAGAATCCCAGATCACGATCAAGAATGCCCTCGATCTCATTGAACGGGACGCCGTGCCGCGCCATCGCCACGGTCGTCCAGTCGGTGAGCGGGAGCGCCAGCGCGAAACCCAACAGCGCCGCCAGGACGATTGTGATGGAGAGCAGCCGACGCGGCGGCACCATCGCCGTCAGTTCGATATTGGCCACGCGCGACGGGACGGCGACGGCCAGAATGGTCAGCCGCACCGCGTGAAGATTCGCAAACGCGAACAGCGAACCCGCGAGCCACCCGAGTCCCTGGAGCAGCAGCGCGTCGGTGAATTGCTCCCAGAACACGCCCGGCACGCCCATCGCCACAAACCACGCGTGATCGACGACGATGGCCGTGACGGCGCGCCCTGCGAGCAGCAGGGCGGCCACGACGGCAATCGACAGGACGAGCCAGTTCCGCAGGCGCATGTCAGGTGGTCGACAGCGACGGCATCAGAGTCGCACACCCTGCGTGTGAAGCCACTGTTCCATTTCGTCACGAATCGCGGCCAGGCGCTCCGGTGTTTTGGCCTCGAATCGGGCCACGATCACTGGTTGCGTGTTGGACGCGCGCAGAAGTCCCCACCCATCGCCGAACAGCACGCGAACACCATCCACCTCGATGACGTCGTGTGTCGCCTTGAAGTGCACCGCCGCGCGCTGAACGATGGCGAACTTTTCGGTTTCGTCCGTGTCGATGCGCAACTCGGGCGTGGAGACGAACGGGGGCACGTCGGCCAGCAGTTCGTCGAGGCGCTTCCCGGAATCGGCAATGATGCGCAACAGACGCGCTGCCGCGTAGAGCGCATCATCGTGACCGTAAAACCCCTCAGTGAAAAACATGTGTCCCGACATCTCACCCGCGATGGGCGCATGCATCTCTTTCATCTTCTCCTTGATGAGCGAGTGCCCGGTCTTCCACATCACGGCCACGCCGCCGGCCGCTTCAATACCGTGCGTGAGGGCCTGTGAGCACTTCACATCAAAGATGATGGGTTGTCCTCGTCCCGTGCGGGCCAACACGTCGCGCGCATAGAGAATCAGGACATGGTCGCCCCAAATGATGCGCCCGTCCCGATCAACGACGCCAATGCGGTCCGCATCCCCGTCGAACGCCACGCCGATCTCCGCGTGGGAGGCGCGAACCGCCGCGATGCAGTCTTCGAGATTCTCGGGGACGGTGGGATCGGGATGATGGTTGGGAAACGTGCCGTCGCTTTCGGTGAACAAACCAATCGCGTCGACCTCCAGCGCGCGCATCAACTGCGGAGCCACCAACGCGCCGGCGCCGTTGCCGCAGTCGTACACGACCTTGAGCGGCGTGCCGTCGGCGCGCCGAATGGGCCCGATGCGCGCGGCGATGTCTACCACGTAGCGGTCAATGACCTCGACCGACGTCACGCGCCCCTGGCCACGCGGAAATTGGTCGGCGATGATCAGCCCATAGAGTGCCTGAATTTCGGCTCCATGCATTGAGCCGGTGCCGACGCACATCTTGAAACCGTTGTACTCCGCGGGATTGTGGGAGCCGGTAATCTGAATGCCACCCACCACGGGCTCGTGATGCAGCGTCCAGTAGAGGAGCGGCGTCGGTACGACGCCGATGTCCACGACATCCACACCGCACTCCGTCAGACCGCGAACCAACTCGTCGCGCAGCGCGCCGCCGCTGGGCCGATTGTCGCGACCGACCGCGACGGCGCCGCGAATACCCTGGCGGTCAAGGTATGCCGCATATCCTCGTCCGAGACCGTACGCGACCTCGGCGGTGAGATCGCGACCGACAATGCCGCGGACGTCGTACTGCCGAAAGATTGTTTGACTGATGGACATGGAACCGGGATGGAGTCAGCGGACCAGGTTGGCCGTGCTGAGAGGTGTCGAACGAGGGACGTTGAGCAGCGGGCGATGCGACACGGCAGTGGTTGTTGGTTGAGCGAGACGTGCCAGTCGGGCCACTGGCGTTGGAAACACGCCAAGGGCCAGCAGCACGAGCGCCATGGTGGCGATCAATACACCGGCGACGGGTGCGGTCGACGGCACTGCGTGCCCCTCTGCTCGCGGACGCATGAACATGGTGGAAATCATCGACAGGTAGTAGGCTGCCGACACCGCGCTGCTCAGCACCAGTATCACCGCCAAAACCGTTTGCGGCATTGACGCCTGGAGTGCGGCTTGCAGCAAATACCACTTGGCGAAGAACCCCATGCCCCCCACGAGCGGCATGCCCAGGAACGAAAGGATGAACACCGCCATGGCGATCGCCAAGCCGGGACGCTCGAGCCACAACCCGGCCAGATCGTCCAGTGTCGGTGACCGATCGCGACCACCGTTGATCGTGATCAGTACCGCGAACGCACCCATGGTGGCACAGGTGTACGAGACGGCAAAGAAGACGAGTGCCATCATGCCGGCACTTGAGCCCACCACGATGGCGACCAACAGGTATCCGGCGTGCGCGATGCTTGAGTAGGCCAGCAGGCGCACCAGATTGCGCTGGGAAAGCGCCATGACATTGCCGAGAACCATGGTAAGCGCGGCCAGCCACCAGAGCACCGGATGCCAGTGACGGATGGCGTGAGGAAGCGCTTCTACCATGACGCGAGCCAGCGCCGCAAACGCGGCGGTCTTCACGACAGCCGACATGAACGCCGTCACGGGCAGCGGCGCGCCGTCGTACACGTCCGGGGTCCAGAGATGGAACGGTGCTGCGGCGACCTTGAAGAGGAATCCGACCAGAAGCAGACCCAATCCCACGACGAACATGGGAGACAGTCCAGCGTGACCGGCGACCCAGCCGTCGATGTCCATCAGGCGCGTGCTGCCGGTGGCACCAAAAACAAGAGCCATGCCATACAACAGAAACCCGGTCGAGAACGCCCCGAGCAGGAAGTACTTGATTGCCGCTTCGGCACCTCGCGCGCTGCGTCGATTGACCCCGGCCAGCACATACACGGCCAATGACATCAGTTCGATGCCGAGAAAGATGAACATCAAATCGCGCGCAGCGGCCAGCACCATCATTCCGGACAACGCCAGCAGCATGAGTACGGGCGTTTCCGGTCCGTATGATCCGTTGTGCTCGTGATCCGCTTCCAGCAGCATCAGCGTAAGCGCCGTTCCGGCCAGCAGTATCAAGTCGATCGCCCAGCGAAATCCGTCGCCGGCGATGCGTGCGTCAGGCGTGCCGCCCGATGCTTCCCCCCACGCGATGATAACGACCACGGCGACGATCACGCACAGCATCATGGCGAATCGCGCGATCACGCCAGTGCGTTCCGCGCCTTCCGCGCTGCCGCGCATATTGCCCTGCGGTTGCCACACCGTCGCGAGCAGGAGCACCAACGCTCCACCAATGAGCAGGAGCTCGGGGGCAAGCGCCTGAAGAATCGACCCGGGAGACGCGATGGTGTTCATCGGCCGACGGGTACGATGGCTGGGGGCGGCGCAGATGGCGCGTTCGGGCCATAGTGCACGGCCTCAATCACGCTTCGTGACGCTTGCTCGACCCGACGCAACACCGGACCGGGAGCAATGCCCATCCAGATGATGCCCACGGCAAACACACTCATCACCGCCAATTCGCGACGACTGAGGTCGGCGAGCGACGGATTGGCAGCACCGTCCGGCTGTTCGAACAGCAGCCCTTGCAGCGCTCGCAGCCCGTACACCGCGGCAAACACCACGCCAGTGGTTGCGATCAACGTCAGCACGGGGTGACTCGCATACGTGCCCAGCAGGACGAGAAACTCACCGACAAATCCGTTGGTACCGGGGAGGCCGATCGTCGACAGCACCGCCAGAGTCAACATGATGCTGAACAGCGGCATCACACGCGCCAAACCGCCCAAGTCACTCATGATGGTCGTGCCGCGACGATCCTGCAGCATGCCCGTCAACAGGAACAGCGCGCTGGTCGTGATGCCGTGATTCAACATGATCATGATCGCACCCTGAACACCGTTTGGCGTGAGCGCGAACACCCCCAGCATGATGAAACCGAGATGGCTGATGGCGCTGTAGGTCACGATGCGCTTGACGTCGCGCTGTGCGGTCGCGACCAGCGCGCCATACACGATCGCCACCACGGACACGACCAGCACCGCCCCACGCACGCGTGGGTCCAACGCGGCCGCCGGAAAGAACGGGACCGCAAATCGCAGGATGGCGTACACACCCACCTTGAGGCCGATCGTCACCGCGGCGAACGTCGGCGCGCTGCTTTGCGCATCGGGCAACCACGTATGAAACGGGACCAGCGCCGACTTCACCGCAAAGGCCAGGAAGAACGAGGCGAACAACAGCAGCTGCGCGTTCAGGTGGAGCGGCACGTTCCGCAGATGATCGATATGGAACGACGTCCCACCACCGGCGTTCCACAGCCACAGGATCGCCACCAGCATCAGCAGTGATCCCACCAGCGTGAAGAGTACGTATCGCAAGCTGGCCCGCACCGCGTCGCCGGTACCCCAGATACCGATCAGCAAGTACGTGGGAACCAGCATGAGCTCCCATGCCAGATAGAACAGCAGCACATCCAGCGAGACGAGCACACCGATCAATCCGGACGTCAGCAGCAGGATCAGCGCACCGAATGCTGGTGTGCGCACCCGCACGTTGTCCCACGATCCGAGCAGCGCGAGCGGCAAGAGCACGGCGGTGAGTGCGACCATCGGCATCGACAGTCCGTCAACACCGAGACTGAACGTCGCCCCGATGTCGGTGAGCCACGGAACATCCACGCGAAACTGCCAGCCGCCGATGTCCGGGTCGGTGAGACACCAGAGCGCGACGCCGAGCAGGGCTTCCAGCGTCAGCGC
>JBEBIR010000934.1:0-1520 GCA_040080315.1 Gemmatimonas sp. | reverse complement strand
CGCTGCGCATCGGTACGGGCCCCCGCGCCGAGATCTTTATCGCTCCCACCAACTCGCTGTCTTCGGCGCAGCCATACCCGGGCGGTCGTCTGTCGGGGTTGCAGCCGACTGTCTCCCCTGACGGGCGATTCCTGGCGTACACGTCAAGTGAGTCGACGCGCCCGGAGGTCTTCCTGGTCCCGCTCCCAGGGCCTGGCCCGCGGCTCCAGGTGTCAGTAGAGGGTGGAAGCGATCCAGTCTGGTCGAAACGAGGCAGTACGCTCTTCTTCCGCAGCTCATCGCACGCGATGGCCGCGGAGGTTGGCGGAACACCGCCGCGCGTGGTGAAGCGCGAACGACTCTTCGCGGACATCTACCGCAGGAACAATGCGCTCACGAGCAACGCCTGGGATGTCTTCGCGAGTGGTGAGGAGTTTCTCATGCTGAGAGAGTTCGGACGCGAAGCGAGGGCGCTGACCATGCTCGTCAATTGGCAGCAACTGCCCGCGATGCAGAAGGGTGCGAGCGAGTCGCCGTGAGCGGCCCTCACGGCGCATGTTGCACTCGGGTTCTCGTCAGAACGCATGGATGACGCTTTCTACCGTCGCTCCAACTCCATGACCCACACATCGCTCTCCTGCGAACCCATGGTGAGGAAGAACCTCCGTCCATCGGTGCGAAACCCGTACCGCGCCGGTTGGTGCGCGGGATCCTCGAAACGCACGAGCACGCGGCTCGCGCCGCCGGCGCTCGGCACCGTGCGGATCATGTAGCCGTTCGGTCCATGCGCGAGATAGTGGAGCGCAGCGCCGTCCGGCGCCCACGCGACGGCGAAGGATTCGGTACCATCAGCGGCATTGCTTGCCACGAGTCGCGACGGACCGCCCGCGACATTGATCACGCGAATCCCGTCACCGGAGTGATAGGCGAGTTCGGACCCGACCGGCGACCACACGACCATGTCGCCGCTCTTGTCCAGCAGCAGGCGCCGGGCCTTTGGTGGGCCATTCGTCGACAGAACGCCGATGATCGCGTTCCCGGACAGTGCCGTTTGCACGGCCAACGAGTCGCCGAGCGGTGACCAGGTCGGTACCAACGCCTGATCCAGGTCGACACTGCGCAACTGCCGGTCGGTGCCGTCCGCATTCATCGTGTAAATCGCCCGATTGCCAGAGCGCAGAATCTGGTGAAACGCAATGCGCGAACCATCGGGCGACCACGAAGGCGCATAACTGGCGACCGAATCGATGGCGAGCTGAATGGGCTCGCCGCCCGTCGTGCGCACCTTGAAGACTGCGGTCAGGCCGTTCAGGTCTGACGCGAACACCGCCCAGGCGCCGTCCTTCGTGACGTCGATGTTCTCGACGATCTGGTTGCCCGTCGTGACCGGCACCGTATTCGTGGCGGCGACCGGCCCGGATTTCGGCACCGGCAGCGACCAGATGTTCGACGTCGAGCGCATCTGTGCATAGACCAACTGCGTCCCGTCTGCCGCCATCGAGAACGAGTGCGAACCGAGTCCCGCCGTCACCCGATCGGCG
>JBEBIR010000933.1:0-1521 GCA_040080315.1 Gemmatimonas sp. | reverse complement strand
GACCGGCCGCCGGTGCAGCCTGGCCCAAGAGGGCTGCCGCACTCACGGCGATACATGCCGTACCGGCGACGAAAGCGATTCGAAACGTTCTCATGAATACTCCTGTTGGCCAGATCGTGCGGTAGCGCGAGTCTCTCTGTTATCGCTCTGCTAGTTCTGCCAGTTGTTCGCGATGATTTGAAGCTGCGGGGCCGGACGAAACAGCATCAGAAACTGGCTCGAGTCGCCGGCGCGAATCAGATCCCAGTTACGACGAAGCTGCGGTTGGACGTATCCCGTGACCGGCAACGTCGTGGGCCTTTCAAACGTCGGCGTGTCGCCCAAGTGCACCGACACGGCATACATCTGTCCGTCCTTGTCGAACACGAGCTGATTGTCGCTGGTCCACATCGGCGAGCGTCCACCTTCCGTGGAGACCTGGTACTTCTTGCCCGTTGCCGGATACGGCTGGACGTACAGCTGCCAGTCGCCTGATTCGCTCGACATGAACGCGACCCACTTCCGATTGGGTGAGATGGCGCTGCTCATCTGGGCGCTGTCGTCGACCGACACGGAAATCGGCTCGACCTCATGCTTGCCCGGCGCATAGAACCACGCGTCGTAATTGTTGCCGGCGCCGCGATGCGTGATGAAGCTGAAGCCCTGGTCGCCCTCCGCCCAGTTCTCTCCGGCGCGCGCCGGTCTCGCGATGACTTCCGGCTCACCCGAGCCGTCGGCCCGCTGCATGAAGAGAATTTCTTCGCCATTGTTTCGACGGGTCCCGAGCGAGCCGAATGACAGCCATTCGCCGTCGGGGCTGAGAAGCGGAAACGTGGCGTTCTCGATCACCTTCCGTGCGCCAGCGATGTTCGGAAAATCGGCCACGTAGATCGTGCCCTGCGCCGCGAAGGCCACCTTCTTGCCGTTCGCGGACACTCGCGGGGCGGCCGTGCCCTCGGGCACCTCGCCAAGCAACGTCCGTTTGCCGTCCAGGCCTACCACGGCCAGCCGGGTCACTGCCGGCCCACTCGCCCGCACGTGGGCCACGACTCCGTTGGCGGCCACGGCGAAGAGCGCGGCACCTGTCGTCTTGTCGATCTGCACCTGGTCGCTGAGGGCTTTGGGTTGCCCGCTGATCGTTCGAGTGCGCGCGTCGAACCGGGTCGCCATGACGCGACCTCCGGAGATGAACAGCAGGTGGCCGCTCTGCAGATATCGCCCGTCGCCACCGGCCGTAATCGCGGTGCGCTGCCCGGTCTTCATCGATTGGGCCACGATTCGGCTCTCGGCCCAGTTGGTGGGGGTCCCTTCGCCGAGCGTGAACAGCACCTGGTCGCCATCCGGCAGCAACTGTGGACTGCGTGCGGCTTCGCCCGCGGCGAGCGTGACGACTGTCTGCGCGGGACCGCCGTTCGCCGGGACGCGGAGCACGCCTTTGTTGCCGGCGCCGATGTAGATCTGGCCGTCCGCGCCCCAACTGAGACCTAAGGGGCTGTCGACGGACGCCAGCGTCACCCGCGTGCCACCGGCAGCTGGCACGCG
>JBEBIR010000932.1:0-1521 GCA_040080315.1 Gemmatimonas sp. | reverse complement strand
CCCTTGTGCAGCAGTTCCACCTGCAGCAGTACCGATGACGTTGAGTGCGCGAGCTTCCCCGCCGTATGGGAATAGAGCGTCACGTCGTAGCGCGACACACACAGCCCGGCAGACGGCGTCACGGTGTTGATGTTCACGTACAGATACGTGTCGTCATCTGAATCGCGCATCACGCGGAATCCGGCGTCGGTCAGCCGCTTCGTCACGGCGTTTTCGATCACGTCCTGCTTGAGTCCGCACTTCTGCGCGTCGGCGTCGAGGCCTTCGACCACTACACCAAGGCGGGTGATTCCCCGCAGCGGCGCATCGGCACGCTGATCAACCGACGCGCCGTCCCCGGCGGCTGGCACGGCGGCGGGAAGAGACAGCAACGGCGCGGCTGCACGCGGCGGCGCAGGCGTCTGCGCGGCTGCCGCGGCGGAAGGCGCAGCTGCGGGCGCGGCAAGGGTATCGAGCGAAGGCCCGGGCTCGTACACGCGACGCACCTTGTCGCCCCCGCCGCGCTCAATGAACTCGACGTCGACGATGAGCTGTCGTGGACTCTGGTTGAGCGAATAGATGTAGCGCACCAGCCGGCCGGTTTCGGCTTTGTAGCTGATCACCAGATGCGCGCCTTCCCACGTCGCGGTGGCGACACCCGGCACCGGCCCGAGCATCATTTCTTCATCGCGGCGGCCAGGGTGAAACGTGCGCGGCGCCACGCGGTCGAAGGCGATCGTCACCACGGCCGGAGTGATCGTGAGCGCGAGGTGCTCGTAGGGATTACGCACCTCGTCGGTGAGGAAACGCACGCGCCTGGCGTCTTCGGCGCTCTGATTCTGCACGCGCGGTTCGCCCGGCCGGCCCGGCACGCCGGTGGTGAACGTGGCGCTGAACCCGACTTCCCCGGGAAACTGGCTCGCGGCACGATTGAGCTGCCATGAGCCCGAGAGTTCCATGGGGCTCTGCGCCGATGCGTGCGGAGCCGCGACGGACAAGAGAAGAATGAGGGTGATGAAGACGGCCGCGCGCAAGGATGACATATGGGTTCTTTACGACCAGCTGCGTGAATGTGTTACCTGCTCAAGCTCCATACTACGCGTCCTCACCGCCCCGAAGGTCGCAGATACTGCCGCGCCGTGCGCGCCGCGGGTTGCAGAACCTGCCAGAGCGCGCGGTGCCGGTGGCCTGCTCCCACGCAAATACGCCCTGAGGGACACGGCACAAGACTCGCACTTGGGAGGGCTACAATGAGCCCATGCTTGAGGGCGACGTCGTGATACCGGCCGACTCCCGCATACGGCTCACCTACGACGACTTCGTGCAGTTTCCAGACGATGGGAAGCGGCACGAGCTCATCGACGGAGAGCACTACGTGACGCCGTCGCCCAACACGAGGCATCAAGCGGTTCTGTGGAATCTGGTCGCCGTGCTGGCACCATACCTCGAGGCACACCCGATTGGTCGGGCGTTCACCGCGCCCTTCGACGTCGTGTTCTCCGACTTCGACGTGGTGGAGCCGGACCTTCTGTACATGTCAGT
>JBEBIR010000165.1:0-7270 GCA_040080315.1 Gemmatimonas sp. | reverse complement strand
GTCTTTCAGCGAGCGCTTACTGGCAAACCGGCTCGCCTTCCGCCTGGCCGCTCGGCACCGACGTGCCGACGCCGATCTGGCAGGTCTTCGTGGACGACGCATGCGTCGCCGTGGCCGACCAACCCGTCGCCGAACCGGTGAACGTCAGGGACACGCCCGCCGATCCCTGTGGCGCGACATAGCTGGCGTAGCTGTTGAAATCCGAGAACGAGGCTTCGGCGGCCGACACCATGTTCTTCAGATCCGACTTCATGGCGGTGATGTACGCCTTCTCCTTCGTTGCGGCGAACTTCGGAATCGCGATCGCGGCCAAGATGCCGATGATGACGACGACGATAAGGAGTTCGATCAGGGTAAAGCCTTTGCGAGTCCGGGGCATGTATCATTCTCCGTTGGGGGGTCTTTCGCATCTGGCCCGTGAAGTGGTGCCCAGCGCGACACCGTGGAGGAGTGCAAACGTGGGGCCAGAGAATGGATTTTCAATGAAACGCATTGCCTCTCAATCACTTGCACCATTTCCACGCGGCGCGCGTCATGGTATTGCATCTCTCGATTCGCAAGGACTGTCGCACCCTGCAAGAGTCGCTGTCGCCGATGTGCCTGGGGTGCGAACCGGTGATGTGACAGAAGCGCGCGTGGTGTGACCCACTGCCGAGCGCCTGTGCTACTGACAGACCGCTTCAGTGACCGCATTCGCGGCGGTGCCGCGCGAAATTTTGCAGACAACGCCAGGTACCGACGCGTGCGTCGCCGTTGCCTCCCAGCTGTCGAGGGCACCAATGAATGTCAACACCACGCCATTGGTGCCCGCGGGCCCCGGCCAGTTGGCGTAGGTCCCATCATCGGCAAAGTGTGATTCGGCGGCGGAGACGATATTGCGCAGATCGGACTTCATGGCGGCGAGATAGGCCTTCCGCTTGGAGTCGGCAAAGCGCGGCATCGCGATGGCGGCCATCACACCGAGAATCACGATGACAATGAGCAACTCGATCATCGTGAAACCGTTGCGCCTGCACACGCTCAGGCGACCCCATAGCGCGCCAGCTTGCGATACAGCGTGGACGGGTCGATGCCCAGCATGTCGGCCGCGCGGCTCTTGTTGCCGCCCTCGTTGTTCAACACCCATTCGATGTAGGCGCGTTCGATGGCGTCGAGCGTGGGTGTCGTCGGGGTGCGTTCGCTCACCAGCGGTTCCGCGCGACGCGCCGTGATGCGTTCAGGGAGCGCATCAGGACTGATGATCAAATCGGGCGACAAGATCACCGCCCGCTCGAGCGCGTTCTCCAACTCCCGCACATTTCCAGGCCACTGATACGCCTGCAGGATGTCGAGCGACTCCTCACTCAGGGTCTTGACCGTCTCCTGCCGTTGCACCGCGCTGCGAGCCAGGAACGACTCGGCCAGCACGGCGATATCATCGGCGCGATAGCGCAGCGGCGGCAGGTGCAACGCGATCACGTTGAGGCGGTAGTACAGGTCGGCGCGGAAATGACCGCGCTTGATCTCCTCCTCAAGGTCGCGATTGGTGGCCGCGATGACGCGCGTATCGACCGCTTGCGCTTCGGTCGCACCAACCGGGATGACTTCGCGCTGCTGCAGCACACGGAGCAGCTTCACCTGCGTGGACGGTGTCGTCTCCCCGATCTCGTCAAGAAAGAATGAGCCGCTTTCCGCGGCCGCGAAGAGTCCGGCCTTATCCTTGATGGCGCCGGTAAAGGAGCCTTTCACGTGACCGAACAGCTCGCTCTCCAGCAGCGACTCGGGCAGTGCGCCGCAGTTGATGGAGAGAAACGACTGTTCAGCGCGCGTCGACAGGTCATGAATGTAGCGCGCGATGACTTCCTTTCCCGTTCCCGATTCGCCGGTGATGAGCACGGTCGAGTCGGTGGGCGCAACGGTCTCCGCGAGACGCAGGACTTCCATCCACGACTTGCTGCGGCCGATCGGTCGCAGGGAGCTCGTGCGCTCGTGTCGACGAATCTCCTGTTTCAGCACGTGATTCTCAACGCGCAGCAGGCGATGCTCTGACGCGCGCCGCAGGATCGCGAGGAGCTCGTCATTCCGGAACGGCTTCTGGATGTAGTAGAAGGCCCCCTCGTTGACCGCCTGCATGGCGGACTGCAACGTCGCCTGCGCCGTCATCAGAATGACGGGCATGAACGCGTCGAGTTGGCGCGCGGCACTCAGCACCTGCACGCCGCTCACGTCCGGCATGCGCACATCGGTGAGCACGATATCAGGGCGCAGTTCCGTCAGTCGCTCGATCCCCAGCTTGCCGCCGAGCGCGGTAAACGGCGCGAAGCCTTCGTTCTTGAGCAGAATGCGCAGCGAGTCGAGGATACTCGACTCATCATCCACAATCAGCACGCGGGGCGCAGTCGTGCCGGCGGGTGCGGGAGCGATCACGATACAACTCCAGTAGAAGGAGACGCGACAGGGTCTGTCGCGGGAAGCAGAATGGTGAAGCGCGTGCCACGTTCGAGCGCGTCAACCAGCACCACGCCGCGATGCGCCTCAACGGCGCGGTGCACGACCGGAAGCCCCAGCCCCGTGCCGCCCGGCTTCCCGGAGACAAAGGGTTCAAACATGCGATCCCGGACATCGTCCGGAATCCCGACGCCATCGTCAGTGATGCTGATAGCGACCTGCCGGGTATTCGCGATGCGCGGCGCATGCCCGACCGCGGGCTGCACCCGCACGCAGACGTGACCAGACGGTCCGACCGCCTGAATGGCATTGAGCACCAGATTGAACACCGCACGGTGCAGCAGGTCCTCGTCGCCTTCCAGTGACGGCGTATCGGGATCCACCACCACCGTGACGTCAACACCTTCCGCGCGGTCCGGATGCGACGCGGCGAGCGTGGCGGCGGCCGTCACCATCGCGCCAAGGTCCAGCGTGACCACGCGCGACACGCGCGCTCTCGCGAAATCGAGGAAGTCTCCCAGCAGGCGACTGAGCCGATCGGCTTCGCGCACCACCAGACCGTGCAATACCCGCTCGTCGTCATCGATCGGCAGGGCCTCGAGATCGCGTCGTCGCGCCAACTGCTCGGTCGCGCTGCGAATCGACGCCAGTGGATTCCGAATCTCATGCGCGAGCGACGCGCTCAACTCGGCCACCGCTTCCAGGCGCTCAGCACGCACGTGCAGCGCTTGTAGTCGCTTGCTATCGGAAATATCCTGAAAGATGGCGGTGGCACTGTGCCGCTCGCCGGTGTCGCCCACGTCGGAAACCGTGGTGGTCACACCAATCTCGACTTCACCGTCGTCGCGCCGGATGCGTCCTTCAGCGCGCGTGGTGCGAATGCCGTTCTGCGATGACTGCTCGAGCGCCTGCGCGAGTTGGGGAGACACTGCACGAAGCGCGTCGAGGACCGGTCGCCCGGTGAACGATCGCAGGTTCACACCCAGCAGATCCGTGGCCGCCGGATTCGCGTACAACAGTCGCCCGTTGGCGTCGACCGTCAGAATACCGGAGCGAATGGTGCGCAGAATATCTGCCGCTTCCAACTGCACCTTGACCAGCTGCGCCGCCAGTTCATCTCGCCCAACTCCCGCCTGCCGCAGGCGTTGAGACACCAACCCCGATCCGATCGCGACGACGATAAAGACGCCGATCTGCACGGCGATGCCAATCGGAGCGACACCTGATCGCAACCACAGCACGTCGGCGGCATACAGCACGCAAGCTGCGGCGGCTACCGCGAGTCCCCCGCGAAGCGGCAGCAGTAGCGCACCGCTGGCGATCACCAGGATGTACAATGCGGCGAACTGCGAATTCCAGCCGCCGGTGATGTGCACGATCGCCGTGACCAGTACCAGATCGACCGAACACTGGATCCCATAGAAGACCGGTCCATACGGCCGCTGCTCGATTTCCCCGTACATTGCCGACGCCACGGTCGTCAGCGTCGCTACCGCGAAGATCAGGGTGGCGATCAGGGTGTCATTGGGCTCAGCGCGATTCCAGACGAACACCGCCGCCACGAGGATGGCACACGACAGCACCACACGACCGAGCCAGACCCAACGCAGCATGCGGCGCGGATCGAGCGTCTCATGGATGGTGAGCTGCGGAAAAGCGGGTGTATATCGCACCGACGACTGACTGCCAGCCGCCACGCCAGGCGAGACGGACCGGACCGGAGAGGGATTCGGGTCATCCCGACTCATATTGCAGTATGCGAGAGAGGCGGGACTGCCCCGAGTCTTGCAGATTGCACGAGTCCAGGAGATTCACTACCCTGACGAATCACCCGTCAGTCCGTTTCCTTTCGAAATGATCGACACCGCGTTGCCCAGCCAACTGACCGACGAACTGACATTTTCCAGCGGGGCGTTCCGTCTGGGGTTGGTGTTCCTGCTTGTGCTGCTCAATGCGTTCTTTGTGGCCGCAGAGTTCGCCCTGGTCGCCGTGCGGCGGAGCCGAATCGATCACATGGCGTCGGAGGGCGACCGGTCGGCGCAGGCTGTGCAGCGCGCCATCAGCCAGTTGGACCGCTACATCTCGGGCACGCAACTGGGCATCACGCTCGCGTCGCTGTCTCTGGGCTGGATCGGCGAGCCCGCGATCGCGGTGCTGGTCGACCGGGCGCTGAACCTGGTGGGCATCGAGCCGGCTCCCGGCGCGCTGCACACAACCGCGGGCATTGCGGTGGCGTTTCTCGTCATCACGTTCCTGCACATTGTGCTTGGCGAGTTGGCGCCCAAATCGATTGCGCTGGCGATCCCCGAAAAGGTCAGTCGCGTGGTCGTGCGCCCGCTGATGGTGTTTTCCCGCATCATGTCGCCGTTTATCGGCTTCCTGAACGGCACGGCGAATCGACTGCTCAAACTGATAGGCGTCGAGCCGGCATCTGAAGGCGGACATGTCCATTCGGCCGAGGAACTGCGGTTGCTGGTCATGCAAGCGCGCGCCCACGGCACGCTGGAAGAGTCGGACTCCGCGATGTTGGCTGGTGTCTTCGACTTTCACAACAAGAAGGCCTTCGACATTATGCGTCCGCGCACCGAGATGGTGGGCATCGCCGAGGACGTCGAACGCGATGAATTGGTGACCATTCTCCGGCGCGAGCGATATTCGCGATATCCGGTGTATCGGGAAACGGTGGACGACATCGTGGGCGTCTTCCTGGCCAAGGACTTCTGGCTGCATGAGCATCCACAGCACTTCGAACTGCGTGAGCATCTGCGCGAACCGTTGTTCGTGCCCGCGACGAGAGCGGCCGAGCGCGTCCTCGACGACTTGCGTCGCACCCGCGCGCAGTTGGCGGTGGTGCTCGATGAGTACGGCGGCACGGCTGGCATCGTGACGATGGAAGACCTGATCGAGGAAGTCGTTGGTGACATTGCGGACGAGTACGATCCGCTCTCGCGTGATGCCCTGCTGTTTGACGGTGTGCTCGAACTGGCGGGCTCCATGTCGTTGATCGACGTGCGCTCCAACCACAAGCTTCCCATTTCAGAAGGCGACTGGACGACGCTTGGCGGGTACGCGTTCGCGCGACTCGGTCGATTGCCGCATGTGGGTGATCGCGTGACGTACGACGGCGGCGAGTTGGAGATTGTCGCGATGGACGGGCGACGGGTTGCCGCGCTGCGGGTCCATCGCCGCGTCGATGTCGCAGCGCGATAGCGTGACACCCTCTGATGCGGACTCGCCTGCCGATGCCGGGATGGCGTCAGGGCTGGACATCGCCCCCGGCGTGCGCATTCCCGAATCGGAACTCGTCCTGCGTGCCATCACCGGTTCCGGGCCCGGGGGACAGCACGTCAACCGCAGCGCCACGCGCATCGAACTGCGATGGAACGCGCGAACAACGTGCGCCCTCAATGAGACACAACGGTCGCACGTGATGGCGAAACTGGCGTCCCGACTGGACTCCGACGGCAACCTGCGGATCGTTGCCGGCGAGTTTCGAAGCCAGCAGCAGAATCGCCGAGCCGCCCTGGAGCGCCTGACCACACTCGTCTCCCGCGCGCTGGTAGTGCCACGATCACGGAAGGCCACGCGACCCACGCGCGCGTCAGTCGAACGTCGCCTCGACGACAAGCGCCGGCGCGCCGACACCAAACAGGATCGTCGAGGTGGCCATGACGACTGAACAACCCCCCGTGGGTTCCGTGACGTTCGTGCCCAAGCTGTTTTCCACGCTTCGGGGGTACACGCGAGAGCAGTTGTTCAAGGACATCACGGCTGGCATCATCGTCGGCATCGTTGCCCTGCCGCTCGCCATCGCGTTCGCGATCGCCAGCGGCGTTACACCCGATCGCGGCCTGATCACCGCCATCATCGCGGGCTTCCTGATATCGGCGCTGGGCGGATCACGTGTGCAGATCGGTGGTCCGACCGGCGCGTTTGTGGTGATCGTGGCGGGCATCGTTGCCGAGCACGGAGTCGACGGACTGCTGGTCGCGACGGTGTTGGCGGGTGTGCTGCTGGTCGCGATGGGCGCGATGAAATTGGGCGGCGTCATCAAGTTCGTGCCGCAGCCCGTGGTCATTGGCTTCACCAGCGGCATCGCCGTGCTGATCTTCTCGGGGCAAGTGAAGGACGCCCTCGGCCTCACGATGAACATCGTGCCGACTGATTTCTTTGCGCGATGGCAGGCGTACGCCGACAGCATCGGCACGGCGGCTTGGCCGGCGATCGGCATCTCGGCGCTGACATTGGCGATCCTGCTCCTGTGGCCCCGCGTGTCGCTCAAGGTGCCCGGCCCGTTCGTCGCGCTCATGGTCACCACGGCGTTGGTGCAGTTGGCCGACATTCCCGTGGAGACGATTGGTTCTCGCTTCGGCCATGTGGGCGGCGGGCTGCCGACGCCGCACGTACCGCAAGTGTCGCTGGCGATGGTGCGCGACCTGGCCGGGCCGGCGTTCACGATTGCCTTGCTGGCGGCCATCGAGTCGCTGTTGTCCGCCGTGGTCGCCGATGGCATGATCGGCGGAAAGCATCGATCGAACATGGAGTTGGTGGCGCAGGGCGTCGCCAATATCGTCACGCCGATGTTTGGTGGCATCCCTGCCACGGGCGCCATCGCGCGCACCGCGACGAACATCAAGAGTGGCGGACGCACACCTATTGCCGGCATCACGCACGCGGTGGTGCTGTTGCTGATTGCGCTGTTCGTCGGCAAATGGGCGGCGTTGATTCCGATGGCGACACTGGCCGGCATCCTGACGCTCGTGGCGTATCACATGTCGGAGTGGCGCAACTTCCGCGCGCAATTGCGGGCGCCGCGATCCGACGTGATCGTCCTCATTACCAC
>JBEBIR010000931.1:0-1527 GCA_040080315.1 Gemmatimonas sp. | reverse complement strand
ATCAAGGACTGTCGTAACTGCTGATAGCGGGTCACCACCGGATCGTCGCCGGACGGTCCGCCGGATCTGATCACGGTAATGCCCGCCTGCGGTTCCCAACTTCCCATGTCCCGTCCGTACCGGACACCGAAGATGGACGGGATAATCAGCGCCGCCGACTGTACCAGGAGTGCGGCATGGTGCCGCGAACTCGTGTCGTGCAGCGCGAGTTTCATATACGGGAGCAGCAGCAACTGTCGCTCGCCGGTCTGGCTCTGCGTCGGCCGCAGGCCGTGTTGCATGTACACGCCGATCGGAACACCGATCTCCACACGGTGGCCGATGCCGTACACCGGCGCAACATAGGCGGCATAGTCCGTCGGTTCGTCGGGGCGGCGATCCGCGAGTACGGTTGCCCCGGCATCCAGACGAAAACCTAGATCGACGCGTGCCGTGTGAATCGTCGGAAAGCACGCAGCGCTCGTGAGCGCGGCCATGGCGGCGGTCCACGCGCGGAGTGCTGCGCCGCAGCGGGCCGCGCATCCGACTATCGACATCCCGGCATCCGGAACGCGCCGATTCTCGTGGAGTAGTTGACGGCGTTCTGCTGGAGATAGTCGCCCACATACCAGATCGTACAATCGTCCACGGGATCGACCGCGGTCTGCGTGTAGTCCTGCCAACGCAGCGTGTTCTGTTGCGCGGCCGTTCCGTTCACCAGCACCTGCTCGCGAAGTGACAGCGTCCCGCGCGGGTCAGACGCCAATCGCCCGGCGAATCGCTGACCCGCGAAGTGCGGCGTGCCACCGAATGAGTAGCCAATGCCGATGTTGCCGTGTGCATCCATGGCCGGACTGGCCATCCACCGATAGAAACCGTCCGGCGCGTAGGTCCCCTGTTGGTACAAGTTGACCTTGCGCGCGCGATCGCGTGCATCGAGACGCAGTTCGTACCATCGCACCCCGCCACCGCCGGCCGCGCTGTTCACGGAGTGGACCGCCACAATCGATTCCTGATTGCCTATACGACGATATATGACTCTAGCCATGAGCTTGTCGCCTTGCGCATCCAGCCGACGATCGGTGCCCGGCTGCGGGACACAACTGGTGAGTTGTCCGCCGCACAGATAGTCATACGGCGCCACCGCAATCTTCGTCGGTCCGTCCAGGCGCGTGTTCGATGGCGTGTCCCAATCGACATGAAACGCCCACAGGTACAACCCGTCGTCGTGTGTCACCTTCTTCAGCTGCGCGCCACCGGTCGCCAGCATGAGGTTGGGCGCGCCGGCAGGAGGAAGCTGCCTACCGTCAAGATCAACATTGTTGAGAAAGTTCACATCGTCGATGACGATACACTGCTCCGTGGCGCTTTCACCTCTGAGCATGCGCGCGCGGTCGACGACGCAGGCATGCTTCTGAATGAAATCATCGCTCGTGCTCGTGGGCACGTAGTAGCCGTCGGGCCAGACGGCTGGGCGTGGATAGTCGGGAAAGAGCGGTCGCACGAACTCGTACCGGTAGTACGGCCCAAAGGGATCCGACCCGGTGC
>JBEBIR010000930.1:0-1530 GCA_040080315.1 Gemmatimonas sp. | reverse complement strand
TTGGCGCCGTCTCCGGTGTCTGTGCGTTCGACTTTGCGGCAGACGCACAAGTGACCCTGACGTCGACGGCGGATGCGGGCCAGCAGTTTGGCGCATGGGGCGGCGCGTGCGTTGGGAACGGCGTCGGTGCGAGTTGCTCGCTCACCATGGCGGCAGCGCGAACCGCGTCGGCTCAGTTTTCGGCACTGCGACATGTGAGCATCGCCAGTTCCGGAACGGACGGTCGTGGTCGAGTGACGGGAAGCTTCGGATTGGATTGTCGCATCGACGGTGTCACGGCGAGTGGCACATGCGCGATCGACGTGCCTGACGGCACGCCGGTGGCGCTGACCAGCATTCCTGACGCTTCAGGCGCGGGTGTCGTGGCACAGGTGTTCGCCGGATGGGGCAGCGACTGTGCGAGTGCGGTCGGCAGCACATGCACGGTCACACCAGCCGGCGGCGATCGTTCGGCATCAGCGGGATTCCGCGGTGGAAAGGCGATTGGCGTCACGCTGGCGGGCCTCGGCGGCGGATCTGTCACGTCGACGGCCGGATTGTCGTGTGTACGCAGTGGTGGCACAACAACAGGAGCGTGCACGCAAACCGTGGTGCATGGGACGACGGTCACGTTGGTCGCCAACTCCGATCCGCAGTCGGTGTTCGCGGGGTGGAGCGGGGCATGCACCGGTCAAGTTGGCGACTGCACTCTCGCGATGACGCAGGCGCACGCCGCCATTGCGACGTTCAATCGGCAGACGGTGACGCTCACGATGATTCTCAGCGGGACTGGCAACGGGACAGTCTCTGTTGACGGAATCAGCGGGTGCAGTCGAACCAGCGCGCAGTTGGGCAACATCACGTGCACGCGCGACTACGATATCGGAACGGTGGTCTCGCTGAACGCGGCGGCAGGAGGCGGAACCGATTTCCACGGCAATTCTGGTGACTGTGTCGGGTTCGGCGCGTGCACCATCGTCATGAGTCAGGCGCGCTCTGTGACCAGTGCGTTTGCCAACACCGTTCTGGTCTCGTTGACCATCGAGGGACTGGGTGGTGGGCACGGTCGCCTGCGAAGCACAGAAGCGACTCCGCGCATCGATTGCGCGATTTTCGGAGGACAACCGTCGGGCGCTGGTTGCACAACGACGGTTCCGGTCGGCACGACCATCACGCTTCGCGGCGAAGGGAGTGCGGGCAACGCGCTCACGTTCTGGGGCGGTAGCTGCGCGGGCCGCGTGACCTACGAGTGCGTGCTGGTGGTCAACGCTCCAATGCGGGCGTCTGCCGGATTCTCCGTGGCCATCGATGTCGAAATGCGACTGAGTGGCGCAGGTGCGGGCCGGGTCACGTTCGAACCCATGGGCGCACCGAGCCAGGCTCCGTGCGTGGTGGCTGTTCCCGGAACGCCGGCGACATGTCGGTACTCCCTCCCCATCGGTACCGCCGGCGTGTTCCGCGGGGTCTCGGCGGCAGGGTATCGGTTCGATGGCATTATCGGACCCTGCGTGGAAAGCGTCGGCCCCGCGCCAGTGCAGGAATGCACCTATC
>JBEBIR010000929.1:0-1532 GCA_040080315.1 Gemmatimonas sp. | reverse complement strand
GCACTGAGCTCACCTGCTGGCCCTGTTGGAGGACTGTGTAGGGGAGGCTGCCTGAAATCTGACTCGGTTCGATGATCGGAATGATCTTTTTGCCGAGTACATCGTCCACGGTGGGATCTACCCGCTGACCATCAATGTACGTTCTCGCTGCGATCTGGTAGTCACCGAGAAGGCTTGCGATGGCGCTTTGGTTAAGGTTCTGCACCCAGCCTTCGGCCGCGTTGACGGTGGCGCCTTGCTGGGCTGCCGTGAGCAACGCATTGGCGTCCAGCGGCACGGCGGTCTTCAGGTCCATGCCTTGGGTGTAGCTGTACTGCTTGAAGCTCGCATCCAGCGCCACCCAGGCGTTGTGCGGTCCCACCGGGTTGACGTGCTGGCTTGTGCTGCCTTGGCGTGCACCTCGGCTCGGTGCCCAGTTCACGAACGCCTGCACCCACACATGTTCCATCTGCACCTTGGCGATGCGCCCGGCCTGGGCGATGCCTCGGTTCGCGATTCCGCCTTGGCCGAGCAGTTGCAGTGCGGCTTGCGGGACAGTGACTCCGCCCACCCAGTTCATCGCTTGTTCTGCGGTCACTTCGATGGTGCCGTATTGGTACCTCGCCGGAATGTCGCCGGCGCGCAGCAGCGCGATTTCGAGGCTCGCGATGTCGTGCGCGTTGCCGCGCTTCTTGGCCAGCGTGTCCTCGGCGCTTTGGATCGCTCCCCAGGTGGGAACCCATTCAACTTTGTTGCGCACCCAGTTGTGGATGCTCACCGGGTTCTTGCCGAGTTCGACGGCTTTGGCGGTAATTGCCGCGGTGCGCTGCGTCTCGGGCGTCACTGCGAGGTCGGCTTCAGTTGGGCTCTGCCCCGGCTCAGGCGGAACCGTGAATGTGATGGGCCCGACATTGCCCGCTTGCGCCAAGCGCACCTGCTCGGTGCCCCACAACTGCTGGAACCACGCGGTCTTGGTGGTCGCGGGTTGGCGCGTCGTGGGTTTTGGGGTTCCCCAGGGGAGCCTCTTTGGGTCGAAGGGCGCGGCTCGCCTTTGTGCCGGATAGCGCTTGAAGAAGTCATCGAGTGCGGCGAGGTTCTGCTCGTTCGGGTCTTGCCGCCAGGCCTGGCTCAGGCGCTCGAACTCGGCCGCGCGCTGCTCGAACTGGGCGACGGCTTCGTCGTGTCTGGTCAGGATTTGATCGGGGAGTTTCTTGGCCTGAAGTTCGCGCCCTGTGGCGTCGAACTCGGCGCGCACGCTGTCGCGCCCGCTTGCTATCGATTTGAGGTGTTGCCGCAGCCGGGCGTGGTGCTCGGCGCGGCGCTCGTCCGGCAATGCGATCGCGCTGCCGTGCACCTCGATGCGCATGTCCGGGCCGAGGGCGCGCAGTTGCGGGGCGCTCGCGTCCGGCTTGGGCGTGCTCGAATCGGTGCCTGCTTTGGGTTTGGGGTTTCGTGCCGCGCTGTCGCTGCTCAGGCCGCGCACCAGGTCCTGCGCCTGTTTGAGGTCTTCACTCACCCGGTCGGCCGGGCTGCGGGAGTTCTCCAGCTTGGCC
>JBEBIR010000928.1:0-1536 GCA_040080315.1 Gemmatimonas sp. | reverse complement strand
GTCGTGCATCGCGAATCTCCGTAAGTTCCGTCTCATACCGTGCAAGCTTGTGGTTGGCCTCTGCTCGCGCGAACGCACACGACGGGAATGGCGTGTCGGCATCAAAGCGCCGGCAACTCGAATCGGGTATCGAGGCGAATACCGAGAGTGATTCGATCGGCCGACCGATTCGCGTGGCCCACTGGGCGCGACGGAAGCGCCACTCCACCAACGGCGCCATCAGGGCGAGTCGGCGCGCTTCGACATAGGCTTGGTAGTTCGCGCCGTGCGCGAGAGCCTCGGCGAAGTCAAAGAGTCCCCGGTCCATTCGCAGTTCGTGTCCGCGACGAGTACCCATCCGGTCGAGAATCGTGTCGACTGAGGTAACGCGACCCGCCTCGGCGTTCGCGAGTGCCGCGTATGCCAACGGAACGGTCCATGTCGTATCGATCCTCCACGCGTCAAGAAGTCGCTCAATGCCTCGTGTGGCAGTCTCCGCGTTGGGGACCAAGGTCAGCAGGCGTCCTTCGAGAAAGGCTCGGTAGGCGTCCACACGGGTGGGTTGACTCGCCGAGTCAGCCCAACTCGACAGTTCGGGATGGATGCGAAAGGCCAGCTGCGCGACAGCTTGATCGGAGAGCGATTGAATCATCCGCTCGTAGGACGTCCCGCTGGCGGTCATGTCGAGCGATCGCGAAGCACGTCGTCCGAACGCGTCACTGATCGTGAGTTGTACGCGCACGCTGTCCGAGAACCGGCTGACAGTTCCGCTTATCACCGCGTCGGCGCGAAGCGTGCGAGCCTGTTTCCTGCGAACGTCGTTGCTGGTTCCGTCATTCGACGTGCCCGGCAATGGTGGGGTTTCGGACATTCCGGATTCCGCGACTTTCCGGCGAATCTCAAGGAGAGCGCTCGATGACACGGGCGCCAACGTGGTGTCCCGTCCGAACGTCAACGACTCGATGTGCACACGACCGGCGAGCGGTTGTGGTCGGAGGGCCATGGAGACCATCGACACGGCTGCGAGAATGCCGACAATACACATGGCTGCAACGCCGCCATACCGCGCCCACCTCGACGACGGCCGTGTGGCCATCGGATCGGGCACTGCCGGCGCGACTGCGATCGATTCCCGCCCGTGATCTTTCATCGAGCCGGCTGGCGCCACTGCGGAACGAGACGATGAGGACTGCTGTGGCGCCGGCGACATCGATGGAGTGGCGTACGCGATCTCGCGCAGTTCCGCTGGCGCCTCAACGGAAAGGTCCGCCCCGAGGCGAGCCGCATACGCCTCAAAGGTGCGAGCGGCGCCAACGCGATCGCCCGAATCGCGCAACGCCTCGAGAAGCAATCGCATCGATCCGATATCGTAGGCGTCCATTCGGGCCCCGCACTGCGCCCAGTGGATCGCCCTATCCAGTTGGTTGTGCTGACGAGCAAGTGCGACGAGACGAGCGACCGCATCCAGCGCCTGCGTGCGAAGCAGCTGCCGCTCGACCTCGACCCATGAATCGAACTCAGCGCTCTCACGCAGGAAGAAGCCGTCGCGGACGGGGC
>JBEBIR010000164.1:0-7350 GCA_040080315.1 Gemmatimonas sp. | reverse complement strand
GCTCAGGGCGCCTGCACCCGCGCGTCGAATCGCACCATCAACAGTCGCGCCGGCACACTTGAACCAGCCGCGGGCGCGTAGACGTGCGGCTCCGCGCTGCGAAACACCATGCTCTCTCCCGCCGCCAACGTGATCGTCGTCGAGCCGACCGTGATGCTCGTCGCGCCCTCAAGCACGTAGACGAATTCCTCACCGGGGTGTTCGCGCGGCACGCTCGGCGCATAGACCTCGACGATGTTCGACAGCAACTGTCCGTCGCTCAGGCGTGACGCGAGCACGACAATCTGCACCGCAACACCCTGCGCAGCGAATGCCGCGCGCTCTGCGCTGGTGAGCGAACGATCAATGTTGCCGAGCGCACCGGCGCCGAAGTCGACCATGTCGTACCAGCGATCGTCGCCCGCACGATGCACGGCCAGACGATCGTCACCCGCGCCGTCGGGATCACGAAGCCGCGCCACGTGCAATCCGAGCGCGGCACACACCTTCACGATCGTCATCGGGTAGGTGCCACCGCCCTGTTCCAGTCGCACGATCGATGACTTCGAAAGTCCGGCCGCCTCCGCCAGATCGCGGATCGACCGTCCCTGCCGGGTGCGTGCGCGACGCAATCGATCACCCAGCACGTCCGGCGACAAGCCAGCCATGACGTGTGCCGCTTCCTGCTCTTGCTGTCGAATTGACGTTCCGGCCATGCAACGCCTCCCTATCGCATTCCGAACATCCCACCACCACCACCAAACGGCATGCGCGGCATCGCTCCGCCCTTCCCGCCTCCGCCGCTCATCTTCTTCATCATCTTCTGCATTTCGCGGAACTGCTCCAGCAGTCGGTTGATTTCGTTCACCGGACGCCCCGAGCCTTTGGAAATCCGCGCGCGACGCGAGCCGTTGAGAATCTCCGGCTTCTTGCGCTCCTGCGGCGTCATCGAGAGCACGATGGCCTCGATGTGCTTCATGCGCTTGGGGTCCACGTTCGCGTCCTTCAGCATCTTGCTGTTCACGCCCGGCAGCATCTTCAGCAAGTTTTCCATCGGACCGAGTTTCTGCATCTGTCGCATGGCGGAAAGAAAGTCTTCCAGGTCCATGCCTTCCTTCCGGACTTTCTTTTCCAGCTTCTTCGCTTCCACCGCGTCGAACGACTCCTGCGCTTTCTCCACCAACGAAACGATGTCGCCCATCTGCAGAATACGTCCGGCCATTCGCTCCGGATGGAACTCTTCAAGCGCATCGGGCTTCTCGCCCACGCCGATGTACTTGATGGGCTTCTTGAGGACCCCGTAAATCGACAGCGCGGCACCACCGCGGGCATCGCCATCCAACTTGGTCAGGATCACGCCGGTGATGTTCAGCGCCGTGTCGAACCCCTGCGCGATCTTTACCGCCTCCTGGCCCGTCATGCCGTCCGCGACCAACAGAATCTCGTCCGGTTTGATCGCGGCTTTGAGCCGCGTGAGCTCATCCATCATGTCGACATCGATCTGCAGTCGACCGGCCGTATCGATGATGACCACGCGCTCGCGCGCCCGAACCCCTTGGTCGATGCCCGCCTTGGCGATCTTCACCACGTCCTGCGTGGTCCGATCGGCATAGACGGGCACATTGAGCGCCGCGCCAAGGGTCTCCAACTGATCGATGGCCGCCGGACGGTAGACGTCGGCCGCCACCAGCCGTGTCGTTCGACCTTCGGCCATCAGTCGACGCGCGAGCTTCCCCGCGGTCGTCGTCTTTCCGGAGCCCTGGAGGCCCACCATCATCACGATGGTGGGCGGCACCGTGCTGATCTTGAGCCCTTCGCGGCGTTCGCCCAGCATCGCGGTAAGCTCGTCGTGCACGATCTTGACGAGCTGTTGTGCCGGCTGGATCGACTTGATCTGCAGGACGCCAACGGCCTTTTTCTCGACCCGCTCAAGAAACTCGCGGGTGAGGGCGAAATTCACATCTGCCTCAAGCAGGACCCGGCGGACCTCGCGCAGGCCGTCCTTGATATCGGCGTCGGTCAGGACTCCACGGCCTCGCAGCTTCGCGAAGACGTTGCCCAGTTTGTCTGATAGTTCGTCGAACATAGTGTGCAAAGGCTAACGGCCGCTCGCGGTCGGTACAACCGTACCTAGTGCCCGTGGCGGCCCATGCGCCAAAAGGCGAGTCGTGCCAGGGGGGTGACGAAATGGGCCATCACCAGCGCAACTTGCGTCGGAAACACGCGTATCCCGTGACCCACGGCACAATAAATTGCCCTATGGTCACGGCCTCCACACTCCCGCCCCTCCAGTGCCTCTAAATAATCCGCGTTTCCCGGCCGTCTCCATGCCCCGCGGCCAGCGGAAAGAAGAGATTCTCCGCGCCGAACTCCCGCCGACGTTGCCGCTCATGGCACTGCGTTCGACGATCGTGTATCCGCTGGGGACCATCGCGGTGCAAATGGGCGCGCCGGAAAATCTGGCGCTCTTGCGGGCGCACGAGGAATCCGGATTGGTGGTGGCCTTGGTGGTGGCGTCCGGCGACGGTGATGACGCCGTCGATCCGCATAAGTTCGTAGGCCGCGTGGGCGTCGCCGCTCGGGTGCATGAACGCATCAACCTGCCAGGCGAGACGATTCAAATCACCCTGCAGGGACTGCGTCGCATCACGATCGATGCGATTGATCAAGTGACCCCGTTCGCGATTGCCCAGGTGCAGGGGGCGAAGGAAACACCGGCCGACGCGTCGGAGCTGGATGAGCTGGTGGCGCGAACCGTGACCGCGGCGGAAACGCTGGCCGAACTGGTCGACCGCATACCGAGCGAGGTGCCGCAGATTCTCAAGATGAACGTGTCCGATCCAGGCCGCTTTGCGGACCTCGCGGCCACGAACATGAATCTCCGCATCATCGACAAGGAAGAGGTCCTGCAACGACTGGATATCGGGCAGCGCATCCGGTTCATTCTCTCGCGCCTGGAGCGTGAGGTCGCGCGCGCGCGCGTGATGGACGATGTGAAAAAGCAGACCGAAATCAAAATCGAACAACATCAGCGCGAGTTCTATCTGCGGCAGCAGCTTCGCGCCATCCAATCGGAGTTGGGCGAGGCCGATCCCACGGAGAAGGAATCGGTTGAGCTGCTGCGCAAGATTGAAGAAGCACACTTGCCGGAGAAGGTGATGCAGGAGGCGCGTCGCGAAACCGAACGCCTGCGCATGCTCTCACCTGCCTCCAGCGAGTACCAGGTGATACGGACGTATCTGGACTTGGTGCTGGCATTACCGTGGAACGCTCGCACGGCCGACGATCAGGAGATTACGCTCTCGAAGGTGGAAGCGGCACTCGAGGACAAACACTTCGGACTCGAGGAGGCCAAGGAGCGCATCACCGAGTATCTCGCCGTGCGCAAGCTGCGCGGCGGCGATCCCAGCGGACCCATTCTCTGTTTCGTCGGACCACCAGGCACCGGCAAAACGTCGCTCGGCGAAGCCATCGCCAAGGCCATCGGGCGCGAGTTCTATCGTATCTCGGTGGGTGGCGTGCGCGACGAAGCCGAGATCCGTGGTCATCGGCGCACCTATGTGGGCGCGATGCCGGGCCTGTTGCTGCAGGCGTTGCGACGGGTGGCCGTGCGCGATCCGGTCATCATGATCGATGAGATCGACAAGATGACCAACGGTGGAAATTCCGGTGACCCGACGGCCGCGATGCTCGAGGTGTTGGATCCGTCGCAGAATTCGAGCTTCGTTGATCACTATTTGAACCTGCCGTTCGACCTCTCGAGCGTGTTGTTCATCTGCACGGCCAACAGCCTGCATGACATCCCCGGCCCATTGCGTGACCGCCTTGAGGTCATCCGCATTGCCGGATACACGATCGAAGAGAAGGTCAAGATTGCGCAGCGGTATCTGATTCCGCGTCTGCTCGCCGACCACGGACTCACCACCGACGACATCCACATCTCGGAGGTCGCGCTCAACTTCATCACCAGTCGCTACTCGCGTGAGGCGGGGCTGCGGACGTTCGAGCGCTCGTTGGCATCGTTGTTCCGCAAGCGCGCACGCGCCAAGGCGGATGGCAATAACGCGGCGTGGGAGATGTCGATCCAACGCATCGAGGAGATCCTTGGCACGCCGCGCTTCAGCAACACCGAGGCGGAACAGGAGCCGGAGATCGGCGCGGTCACGGGACTGGCATGGACCAGCATGGGTGGCGATCTCATGACGATCGAAGCCCTGCGTATGCCCGGCACGGGCAAGCTGACCGTCACCGGGCAACTGGGCGAAGTGATGCGCGAGTCGGTCGACGCGGCGTATTCCTTCGTGCGATCGCGCGCGACGCCGTTGGGCATTGCCGACGTCGAGTTTCGCGAAGCCGACCTGCACCTGCACTTCCCCGCGGGAGCGATCCCCAAAGATGGTCCGTCAGCGGGCATCGCCGTCACCCTCGCGCTGGCCAGTGCCTTGTCGCGTCGTCCGGTGCGACGTGACCTGGCGCTCACCGGCGAAGTGACGCTGCGCGGAAAGGTGCTGGAGATTGGCGGCGTGAAGGAGAAGGTGCTGGCGGCGTATCGCGCGGGACGTCGCGAAGTCATCTTGCCGAAGGGCAACGAGAAAGACGTACGCGACGTGCCGCAGGAAGTGCGTGACAAGATGGCCTTCACGTTTGCCAGCACGATGGATGAAGTATTTCATCTGGCCCTGTTGCCGCTCCCGAACGCGCATCACGCTGACAGCGCGCCGCTGCCTGAGGATCCGGCGGATGTCAGACCGCGAAGCGCACCGCGATCAGGTGCAGCAGGACTCCCACCATCCCGCCCACCAGCGTCCCATTGATCCGGATGAACTGCAGATCTCGTCCGATCTGCAGTTCGATTTTGCGCGAGGTGGCGTTGGCGTCCCACGCGGCCACGGTGGTGGCGATGAGCTTTGCCACTTCCTCGCGCGCCTGTTCGACCGCGTAGGTCACAAGCTCCACGACCCAGCCATTCACTTTCGCCGCGAGCTCCGGATCGGCAAGCACTTTCTGCCCGAGACCGGAGAGCCACCGCTCCACTTGATCGGGCTCGGTCTCCACATCATCGGCCACGCGCTCCGCGTATCCCGTCAGCCGCGTCTTGAGATCATCCCACACACTGCGCGAAAAGTCATTCACTGCCGGATGCGCCAGCAGCTCGAGCTTGATCTGCTCTGCCTTGGCGATCGTTGCCGGATTCTCCCGCAGTGACACCACGAAGCGATCCACGGCTTCATCGTAGCGGTGTCGCAGTGGATGCTCGGGATCTGCGGCAACCGCCACCAGCGTCTTTTCCACCCCTATCACCACGCGATCACCGAGTTTGTCCTCGACGGCACCAGGCACCCACCACGGGCTCTCGGCTTTGATACGCTCGCGGATGACATCCTCGTTCTCTTCCAGAAATCGCGCGGCCAGTCGCAACGCGTCGTCGAGCAGGGTTTGGTGCCGTCCCCCTGCCGTGAACAGTTCAAAGATGCGCGCCAGAAGCGGTGACACCTGCAGCGTGCGTAAACGCGACACGATGCTCCGATCAACCACTTCCTGCACGTCGTCGTCGCGCATGACACTCACCGCGCCATGCAGGCCGCGCGCCACGAGGCGGGCCAGTCGCCGACTGTTTTCGGGACGCGAGAGCCACGTGGCCGCGCGCTCTCCCAATTTCATACCCGCCAATTTGGTGGCGACCACTTCGCGCGTCAGGAAATTGCGCTGCACGAAATTGCCGAGCGCGGTGCCAATGCGATCTTTGCGCGAGGGCACGATGGCCGTATGCGGGATCGGAATGCCCATGGGATGCCGGAACAGCGCCGTGACCGCGAACCAGTCGGCAATGCCGCCCACCATGGCCGCCTCGGCGAAGGCGCGTACATAGCCGACCCACGGGTAGCGCGTCTCGTACTGGCGGGCGACCAGATACAGCAGCGCCACCACCACCAGCATCACCGTCGCCACGCGCTTCATTCGCACCAGGCGGACGCGCTTGATCTCGTCGTCCGGGGTAATGCGCAGGGCCAACGGCGTCGTGTCCACCGACGTCATGCGGTCAGCGTCCGATGGTCAGGCGCGTCGGATCCATCAGCGTCGTGCTGATACCCGCTGGAGTGTCCATATAGAATACTACGGGACGACCTTGTCGCTGTTCCACCGAGATCGTCACGGTGCGCGCGCCGCGCGTCTTCGCTGCCGGCGCGTCAATGCGGCGCGTGGTGGCGCCGGCGGGAACGACCTGTCGCCGCATGTCGTACCGACGCAGCATGGCATTGGCCAGCAGGTCCATGAAGTCCGCCGCATCCACCGACGAGTCCCACACGCTGGCCCAGACGAGCGCGTCGCCTTGCGCCGTACGGATCACGGCGTAGCGATCGCCGTCGATGCCGCCCGCACCGCGTCGCGCCAGCAGTTCGTCCTTCAGATGCTGGACCAACACCAATCGTGTTTCGAACTCGCCGAACGTGTTGCTGTACAGCACCGAGCCCGTGGACGGTGGGGGAAGCGTGACCGAAGTCGGCACCTCGCGTTTCGACTTGTCGTCGGTGAAATACGCGTCGTCATTCAGAATCTGTCGCGTGGAGATCGGCAGATCGGTGAGCAGTTCCTTCATCGGTCGCTTCTCCGAGAACCTTCGCACGAAGTCAGCGCCACCTAGGTACGGAAACAGCAGGCCTTCACGCACCGCGCGTGGTGCGGCGGAAAACACCGGCATGCCGTCTTGACCATCGCGAATGACATCACGGATGCGATCCCAACCACCCGGCATGCGAATCATCGGCCCGGAATTCGGATCCACCAGCAGCTGCGTAAACACGGCCTGTCCTTCGAGAATGGCCTGCGCCGCCCCCTGTCCGTCGGCATTCTCGGTGAGACCCTGAATCGAATCGATGCGTACGTACTGGTCCTGCAGCGCGTGCACCAACTCGTGCGTCACCGTCTGCTGCAGCAGCGCCTGCGGCGCGCCATCCACCACGTACAACACCTTTGTGGCTGGGTCGTAGTAACCAATGACCTGCTCTTCCAGCAGTCGCTGCAGCAGATCAGCCAGATCCAGCGTATCCGGCGAAAGACCCAGCACCCGATAGGCGCTCTGCTGACCCTCGATCTGCGTCTTCGCCCGCTCGCTGGTGAGCTGTTGCATCACGAACTTGGCCACTTCGTCGCGCGTGCGCGATTCGACCTTGGGCGGCGCCTTGAACTTGAGACCGAGTTGCTGCTCGATGCGGGGCACCGCGTCGGCCACGATGGCGGCGTACGGGTTGTCACCGGCGACCCGCCGGTCGCCGCATGCGGTTACCAGCAGCGTCAGCGCGCTGGCAACGACGAACCGACGGGCGACGCGTTGGTGCCGACGCGGCGCGATGTCGCGACCCACGTCACTTC
>JBEBIR010000927.1:0-1542 GCA_040080315.1 Gemmatimonas sp. | reverse complement strand
ATCGCTGCCGGCGCGGTACTGCTGGCGTTGCCACTGCTGGTGACGTCGCCCGACATTCTGCTGCAGCAATACCGGAGCTGGCTGGCGATCGGCGTTCGCGATCACCTGTATGTCAAGCAGGCATGGATTGGAGGCATCGTCGAGACGTTTCGCGACGAGGCCATCCCACATGCACCGATTCAGGCGGTCGGCATCGGCTGGATACTGTTCCTGAGTTGGCATGCCGCGCGCGTATGGGACGACGCGCTGGTGCGACGGCTCTTCCTGGCCTCGCTGTTGGGGTTCGCCACGCTCTTCAATCACAAAGGCGAATCGCCCACGTACGTCATCGCGTTTGCGGGACTGGGCATTTGGTGGAGTGTGCTGCCGCGAGCGCGGTGGCGAGACGCCGTGCTCCTGATCGCATTCGTGATCGGTTCGCTGGGAGGCGCCGATACGGTGCCTCGCGCGTGGCGCAGCGCCTACCATCAGGGGTGGCAGCTGAAGGCGCTGGTCACGCTCATCGCGTGGCTGGCGATGCAGCGTGACCTGTGGATAACGATGCGCGCATCGCGCACGCGCAACGCCGCGCGTACCCCACTTGCGCAGGGATTTAGTATCAACTAAATCCCGTATGTGCCTATACTGAATTCCGAACCGACGCCACTGCCCGCACCTGACGAGCCGGTACGCGAGCCCGGTTGGCGTCGCGCGCGAATCGCGCCGTCGCTGTCCGAGGTCTACCGCTCGGTCGATGTCAGCGGGACCACATGGTTGCGGAAGTTGCTCGCCTTTGCCGGCCCAGGCTATCTGGTCGCCGTGGGTTATATGGACCCCGGCAATTGGGCCACCGACCTCGCCGGTGGATCGCGCTTCGGGTACACCCTGCTGTCGGTCATCCTGTTCTCGAATCTGATGGCCGTGCTCCTGCAGGGACTGGCGTCCAAGCTGGGCATTGTCACGGGACGCGATCTGGCGCAGGCGTGTCGCGACCACTACTCACCGCGCGTGACCTTTGCGCTGTGGGTGATGTGCGAAATCGCCATTGCCGCCTGTGATCTGGCGGAGGTGATTGGCACCGCCATTGCCCTCAAGTTGCTGTTCGGCATCCCCATCGCCTGGGGTATTCTGCTCACGGTTTTCGACGTGCTGGTGGTGCTCTACCTGCAGAACAAGGGATTTCGCTTGCTGGAAGCATTGGTGATCGCACTGGTCGCGGTGGTTGGCGGGTGCTTCCTGTTTGAACTGATCATTACACGTCCCGAGCTGGGCGCCGTCGCCCGCGGCTTCGTGCCAACGATCGACATTGTGCGCAATCCCGAGATGCTCTACATCGCCATCGGCATTCTTGGCGCAACCGTGATGCCGCACAACCTGTATCTGCACTCGTCCATTGTGCAGACGCGCAAGTACGCGGAGAATGCGGAGGGAAAGCGCGAGGCGGTGCGCTTTGCCTTCATCGACTCCACGATTGCCTTGACGTTCGCATTGTTCATCAATGCGGCGATTTTGATCGTCGCGGCCGCGACGTTTAACACCACCGGCAATACGGAAGTCGCCGAG